>UQJV01000003.1 GCA_900541475.1 uncultured Collinsella sp. | reverse complement strand
GCGCGAACGGCGCGCCTGTTTAGCGAAACTGGTGAAAAATAGATTGACGCTAACACTTCGTTGCCGTAGCTCGCGGCCGTGTCGAGCAGCCGGTAGCCGACCGAGAGCGCGTCCTCCACGTCGCGCTGACATTCCGCGGCGTCCGGGATCTGATACACGCCGAAGCCGAGCTGCGGCATCCTGACGCCGTTGTTCAAGGTGATGTAGTCCATGGTGCCTTCCTTTCTCGCAACTTGACGTATCCACCATACGAGGGGCGCCGCGCCGGCGGAAGTTTCCGTTGGTGAGGGTTCTATAACGCTGGGGTGCGCACGGGGCTATAACCCGCGGGTTCTAGGCGTCACCTCAAAGAGATCGGCGCCGAGCTCGTCGGCGATGGCCTGAGCTACGACAGCGGTGTGGCCCTGTGCCGAGTAGTAGGCCACGAGGACGTTGCCGTCTGCAGCGGGCACTGCGGCGGGCTCGTCCTCGACAGCCGGCTGGTCCTCGGCGGCGGCTTGGTTGGTCCGTTATCGTCTGAGCGCTACTCCTGCGCGTCGAAATCGGGGCGTATGGCCAGGTAGCCCGCGAGTGCTTCCTCAGTGGCGGTGTAGTAGGTCATGGTCCCGTCGAGCTTGGCAATCTCGGCCATCTCGTCTTCGGTGAGGGAGAAGTCGAAGATGTTCGCGTTGTCGGCGATGTGGGCGGGGTTCTTGGAGCCGGGGATGATGGAGGTTCCCATCTGCACGTGCCAGCGCAGGATCACCTGGGCCGGGGTCTTGCCGTACTTCTCGGCGAGAGCGACGAAGACGGGCTCCTCCAGAAGACCTTTGTCGCCGTGGCCGAGCGGGTACCACGCCTCGATCACCGTGCCGTACGGCGCGAGGTAGGCGCGCAGGTCGCGCTGGGCGTGGTAGGGGTGGCACTCAACGGTCACGAGCTGCGGCTTGATGTCGGCGACCTCGATGACCTCGGCAATCTTGTCTTGCGGGAAGTTGGAGAGGCCGAGGGCGCGCACCTTGCCCGCGCGGTAGGCCTCCTCCATCGTGCGCCACGCGGCCAGGTAGTCGCCTACCGGCTGGTGCAGGATGAGCATGTCGACGTAGTCGAGCCCTAGGCGCTGGAGCGTGGCGTCCACCGCCGGCATGCCCGCGTCGTAGACACTCGGCCAGAGCTTGGTGGAGACGAAGATCTTGTCGCGTGCGATGCCGCTCTTGGCGATGGCACGGCCCACGGCGCGCTCGTTCATGTAGGCGTTGGCGGTGTCGATGTGCTCGTAGCCAGCCGTGAGCGCGGCGGTTGCGGCCGCCTCGGCCTCGGCCGGGGTCATGAGGAAGGTGCCCAAACCCTCGATGGGCATCTCTACGTCGTTGTTGAGCTTCAGATACTCCATGGTCTCCTCCTTATGGTGACTTTTCGAATACAAGGCTACGGCGTTTACTGACGTGCGAGAAGTTCACGTTGGAATGATGGATATAACCATGGGGTATATACGGCACATAATGCGTGACAGGAGGATCGATGTACAACCCACAGCTTGACACTTTCATCCGCGTGGCGGAGGCGGGCAGCTTCTCCAAGGCGGCACAAGAGTCCTTCATCACGCCCACGGCCGTCATCAAGCAGATGAACCTGCTGGAGTCGCGGCTAGGCCTTACGCTGTTCCACCGATCGCATCAGGGGCTTTCGCTTACGCGAGCAGGCAGGTCGCTGCTCGCCGACGCCCGCCATATCGTGCAGTACTCTCAAGAATCAATCGCACGCGCCCGCGTCGCCGAGCGTGGAGAGAAGCGCATCATCCGCGTGGGAGTGTCGCTCATGACGCCCAGCACGCCGCTCACGAAGCTGTGGCCGAAGGTGAAGGAACGTTGCCCTGGCATGAGCCTTCAGGTGGTCACGTTTGAAAACACACCCTCGGCGGCGCGCGGTTTGGCGAACCTCGGGCAAGACATGGATATCGTGGCGGGGATTTTCGACGATGCCTTTCTTAAAGAGCGCGGGTGCCTGGGCCTCGAGCTTTCGCGCGAGCCGCTCTGGTGCGCCGTTCCCGTCGACAACGAACTCGCCAAACGCGACATTGTCACATTCGACGACCTCCACAATCACAGTCTTATGCTTATACGCCGGGGCTGGAACGCCGAAATCGACCGCGTGCGCGACGAGATACTCTTGCATCATCCTCAAATCGCGCTCGTAGACTTCCCGCAATATCGGGCGGAGGTGTTCAATCGCGGCGCGAACGAGGACCTCGCGCTTGCGACGTTGCCGTTGTGGGCCAACGTCCACCCCATGCTCAAAACCGTCCCTACCGATTGGAACTGTCTCGTGTCTTACGGACTGCTTCATTCGCTGCAGCCCGCAGACCATGTGCGGGAGTTCCTCGATGCGGTGTCTGCCGTGCTCGAGGCAGAGTATCGATAGGCAATCGCGAACAGATGCGCTTATGCCTATGGGAATAACGGGAACTGGCTTCTGAGCTTGCGTTTTGATACCGTCGAGTACCGCCTGATGCTGTTTCGGCGTCGCCATAGAGCAAAGTCCCTTGAGCATCGGGCGGCATTATTGAGCGCGGGCGTTATCGTAGGTATCTTTGATCTCTTCCGGCAAATTGTCGGGAATCAGTGCCTTCACTCTATCCTCGTTGCCATCCTGAATCGCCTGCTCGTAGTACCAGCATTTGAACTTCAACATGTCCAGTGCGCGGTTCATCTTCGCGATCTCCGACTCCATGTGGGCCTTCCGCTCCTCGAACATGGCCTTGCGCTTGGGATATGTCGATGGGCCCTCCGCGCACCATTCCATGAACAGCCGGATGTCTTTGATCTCCATCCCAGCCTTCTTCAGGCATTCGATGACCCGAAGCGCCTCGAGTTCCGTATCGCCGAATCGGCGAATGCCCGACGCCCGCTCCAATCCCGGGAACAGCCCCTGCTTGTCGTAATACCGCAGCGTGGAAACGGGCAGACTGAACATCTCCGCTACCTGTCCGATTGTGTACATGGTCCCTCCGGATAAATCTCGAATTCACTCCTTGACCTAAAGTTAGGTTTAGATATTACCTTCATTCTCGTCAATATAAATTGGGAGCGCAAGGGGTGTTCCGTAATCGCCGGTCACCCCGCCCTTGAGCAGGCGCGACGAATGGACATGGGAATCTAGGCGGGCAGCTTGGCCGCACGGAAACAGATTTGTGCCTAATACCATCGACAGGAGGAAATCGATCATGACAATTAAACAGACGGCAGGTAGAGATGCCCTGGGGGACTTTGCCCCCAAATTTGCACAGCTCAATGACGATGTGCTGTTCGGCGAGGTGTGGAGCCGAGAAGACGGGCTTTCCCTTCGAGACCGCAGCGTGGTGACGGTGGTTGCCTTGATGGCACAGGGGCTGATGGACTCTTCGTTCCAATATCATCTGATGTCCGCAAAGAACAATGGAGTGACCAGGACGGAGATAGCGGAAATCCTTACGCACGCGGCATTTTACGCGGGATGGCCCAAGGCATGGGCGGCCTTCCGCATGGCGAAGGAGGTCTGGGCGGACGAAGACGCTGCCGACGCAAAGGCGCAGCATCAAAACGAGATGGCCTTTCCCATCGGTGCCCCCAACGACGCATTTGCGAAGTACTTTATCGGGCAAAGCTATCTCGCGCCCCTTTCCACCGAACAGGTCGGCATTTACAACGTTACGTTCGAGCCCGGCTGCCGCAACAACTGGCACACACATCACGCCAAAAGCGGTGGGGGACAGATCCTCGTCTGCGTGGCTGGTCGAGGGCTTTACCAGGAATGGGGCAAACCGGCACAAGAGCTGTGCCCTGGCGATGTAGTAAATATTCCCGCGGGCGTAAAGCACTGGCACGGTGCGGTGCCTGACAGCTGGTTCTCCCATCTCGCGGTGGAGGTTCCGGGCGAGGAGGCCTCCAACGAGTGGTTGGAGGCCGTGGACGACGAGCAATACCTTAAAGCGGCTGACAAGGAGGCTTAGGCATGGAGCAGTTGAAACTGACGCAGGAATGGGACAAGGTGTTCCCCAAAAGCGACAAGGTTGAGCACAGCAAGGCGACCTTCCACAACCGATACGGCATCACGCTGGCTGCCGACGTGTACGTGCCTAAGAACGCGGAAGGCAAGCTGCCCGCCATCGCCGTCAGTGGCCCGTTTGGCGCTGTGAAGGAGCAGTCTTCCGGTCTGTACGCGCAGAAGATGGCGGAGCTGGGCTTTTTCGCGATTGCCTTTGACCCGTCCTATACCGGCGAGAGCGGCGGCACGCCCCGCTATGTAGCATCGCCGGACATCAACACCGAGGACTTCTGCGCAGCGGTGGATTTCCTCTCTGTGCAGGAAAGCGTTGACCCGGAGCGTATCGGCATCATCGGTATCTGCGGTTGGGGCGGCATGGCGGTCAATGCGGCGGCCATCGACACCCGTATCAAAGCTACCGCGGCTATGACCATGTACGACATGACCCGTGTGACCGCCAACGGCTATTTTGACGCCGAGGATTCCGAGCAGGCACGCTTTGAAAAGCGGAAAGCGCTGAACGCGCAGCGCACCGAGGACTATAAAAACGGCAGCAATGCGCTGGTGGGCGGCGTGGTCGATCCATTACCGGAGGATGCGCCGCAGTTTGTAGCGGACTATTACGCCTACTACAAAACTCCGCGAGGCTACCATCCCCGCAGCCTGAACTCCAACGGTGGCTGGAATGTGACGTCCTCGCTGTCGTTCCTGAATATGCCGATTTTGCAATACAGCAGCGAAATTCGCTCTGCGGTACTGCTGGTGCATGGCGAGAAGGCGCACTCCCGTTATTTCAGCGAAACCGCGTACGGCAAGCTGACCGGGGACAACAAGGAATTGCTCATTATCCCTGGTGCCAGCCATACCGACCTTTACGATCAGATGGACATCATTCCGTTTGGAAAGCTGAAGGCATTCTTTGAGGAGTATCTGAAATAAGGCGTGCCTTGATTTAATGCCAAGTCTCCAGCAACGATTCTTCTAAAGAGAGGGAGTAGCTGAAACGAGACGATTGATTAACTCCATTCGTTTTGGTTACAAGAAAACATGCTGCGCGCCTGCAGCATGAAGGAGAGGGAATCCTATGAATATCGTTGTATTGAGTGGTAGCCCGCGTAAGGGCGCCAATACCGACACCATGGTCGAGGCGTTTGCCGAGACCGCGCGCGAGGCCGGCCATACGGTCGAGGTCATCCGCGTTGCCGGCAAGAAAATCGCTGGTTGCCTGGGGTGTCAGTATTGCTTCGCCCACGAGGGCACTTGCGTGCAGAAGGATGACATGGCCAACGTGATTGAGTCGCTGAAAGACGCAGATATGGTCGTCTTCGCCTCGCCTATCTACTGGTTCGATATCACCGCGCAGGAGAAGGCCGCCATCGACCGCCTGTACGCCTTCGGTGCTACGGGCTTCCCGTTCACCAAGACGGCCCTTTTGCTCGATAGCCACAGCGAGGGCGTCTATGATGCGGCGATCGCTATGTACAAGTCGACCTGCGCGTACTGCAAGTGGGAGGACCTGGGCATTGTCACCATCAGCGGTATGACCGAGCGCGACAGCATGGCATCCTCGCCCAAGTTGGAAGAGGTTCGAGAGCTCGCTCGCAAGCTCGCCTAAGAACAAGAAGAACGCATGGCAATCAGCGTTATTGGAAGTACTTGCCGTCCTTGCCGGGTGAATCGTTGATTGCCATGCACCGTTGCCCTTGTGGACAATCTCCGCGTGCTAGGAGACTTTCTCGCTCAGGAACTCCCTGAACGCGGGGATGTCAAAGCCAACGAGGCCACGTCCACGTTCCCCGATGACGCCGTCCTCGAGGAGACGGCGTTTATATTGGCTTGCATAGTTGCTGGCAACGCCCATGCGTTTGGCTATCTCCGAGACCCTGCTGGGGCCAGAATCGGGCAGCATCGCGAGCAAAAACTCAATGTCTTTATCGGAAAGCTCCCGATAGGTCGTTTCGAGAATTCGATCGCGCAGCTCCATACGGGCAAGCAGAGAACCCTGCTGGACATCAGGTGCGCTGATTTTGGGCGAGTTCTCCGAAACATCCCATGTGCGATATCCGACGAGCTGCATCATGTAGGGGAATCCGTCGACGGCCTTCACGGCATCCTCGAGCGCTTCTGGCGTGATTGAGCGGCCTCCGGCCTCAACGGTTTTGCGGAATGCGTTTGCAATTTCAACGTCAGTGATTCGTCCCAACTGATGATATTGGGAACGCCTGAGGAACGAGACGGAATCGTTACGCAGCAACGCCGATACTTTGTAGGGCAGTCCTGCCATGAGTAGGGCAACTTTTTTACCTTCGCGTACAAAGTGCTGGTAAACAGAGGCAAATTGAAGCATTTCTTCGAGATCGACGGTGACTTCATCGATGGTGATGAGAAGTCCGATGTCATGTTTTTCGAGTTGCTTAAAGATGCCATTCATGCGTGTGCGCCAGTTGCCCTGGGCCTCTTGAGCATATGTCCAATCGATGCCCACTGGACCAATTTGAACGCCGTTTATGCGCGCGTGAGGCTGTGAGAGGTAGCTATCTGCGGCTTCTTTGGTTCGCTCGATAATATCTTCGAGCATGCCTGGCATGGCGGAGACATTTGCTGCGATCCAGCCGTGTTCAAGCGCCGTTTCTGAAAGGAGCGAGAGAAGCGCCGTCTTGCCCGTTCCCCTTGCGCCCGTAAAAATAGTCGACAGGTTTGGATCTCCCGGGCCGTTGATAAAGCCACGGTTGATGTCACGCAGAATATGCTCGCGACCCGCTAGAAAGGGAGGGACGCTTCCAAATGTTGGGGTAAAGGGGTTCTTGCTGTACTCCATGGTAGCTCCTTTGCAAGTTTTGCTAATTTTTGCAACTTTTGCTAACTTTTGCAAGTTTTGCTAACGACTGACCAATGGGCATCGAAGCAGTGACGCTGACATTTTTTACGCAGAAAAATAAGCAGAAATCAATTTATCTGCGTTAAAAAATAGTTGAGAAGAAAAACGACGAGTCCCGGGCGCAATGCCGTTGCGTTCCGGGCCTCGTCGCTTTGCGAAGTATCTAACGATCTCGTTGCCGTGGTACCTAGTCAAACAAGCTCGGCATGTCGTTTTCCTTCATGAGGGCACCGGCAGAGGGAAGGCTCTGCGCGGTGAACTTTTCGGCCGAGACGCCGGCGCCAAGAATCTCCTCGGTCGTGCCGACCGTGGTGACCGAGCGGCCCTTCTTGGCCGTAAGGGCCTGGACGCCCTGCGTGTTGGTGGTCGTCTTGGTCTTGAGCAACGACGTGTTGAAGTTCATCAGGCGGTAGTCGCTCGAGACCAGCGCGATGTCGCGATCTTCCTTGAGCACCTGGGCATACAGCAGCTTGCTGCCACCGTAGATAGCGTTCTTGAGACGTTTGCGGTTGGTCTTGGTAACGTATCCGGAAAGTGCGACGCGCACCACGCGGCCGTTCTCAAAGACAAACAGCACGTCGGCCTTGTAGTCCTCGGGGTCGATGACCCAGATGACATTCTCGTCGGGTTCCATCTCAAGATCGGTCGGCAGGTACGAGCCCAGCTGGGCCGACTTGGTGTCCTCAAACGCCGCAACCTTGCACTTGTACACCTGGCTCTTGTTGGTAAACACGAGCAGCTCGTGGGTGTTGGAGGACGGGAACTCGATAAAGGGTTTGTCGCCGTCCTTGTACTTGAGCGTGGTCGCCTTCTTGAGTACGCGGTCCGTCATCTTCTTAAGGTAGCCATCGCGCGAGAGCATGATGGTAACCGGATATTCCTCGACCTCGGGCTCCAGGCTCACCTCGATAACCTCATGGGGCTCAATCCTGCCCGTGCGGCGCGGCATCACATATTTCTTGTTGACTGCGGCCAGCTCGTCGCTGATGACCTTCTTGATGTTCTCCTCGCTGGAGAGGATTTCCTCAAGCTCGGCAATCTCGCCCTCAAGCTTGGCAATGTCCTTGGTGCGGTTGAGGATGTATTCCTCGTTGATGTTGCGGAGCTTAAGCTCGGCGACAAACTCTGCCTGGGTCTCGTCGATGTCGAAACCCTTCATAAGGTTGGGCACGACCTCGGCTTCGAGCTTGGTGCCGCGGATGATGGCGATGGCCTTGTCGATGTCGAGCAAGATCGCCTCGAGGCCGTGCAGCAGGTGCAGGCGCTCGGACTTTTTGCCCAGGTCAAAGTTAATGCGGCGGCGCGTGGACTCAATACGCCACTTGACCCACTCGTGCAGGATCTGGCGCACGCCCATAACGCGAGGGTAACCATCGACCAGCACGTTGAAGTTGCACGAGAACGAATCCTGCAGCGTGGTCGAGCGATAGAGCTTGGCCATGAGCTTGTCGGGGTCGACACCGCGCTTAAGGTCGATGGCGATGCGCAGGCCCGAGAGGTCGGTCTCGTCGCGGATGTCAGCGATCTCCTTGACCTTGCCCTCTTTGGAGAGCTTGACGATGCGCTCGATGATGACATCGGTCTTGGTGGTGTAGGGGATCTCGTAGACCTCGATGATGCGCTCTTCGGGAATCCAGCGCCAGCGGGAGCGGATCTGAAAGCTGCCAAGGCCGGTCTCGATAATCTTTTCCATCTCCTCGCGGCGGTAGATGATCTCGCCGCCGGTCGAGAAGTCGGGCATGGGCATGTACTCGAGCAGGTCGCAGTCGGGATCCTGCAGGTAATGCATCGTGGCAGTGCAGACCTCGTTGAGGTTGAAACCGCAGATGTCAGACGCCATGGCGACGCCGATGCCCTTATTGGCCGAGACAAGGATGTTCGGGAACGTGGTGGGCAGCAGACGCGGCTCCTTCATGGCGCCGTCGTAGCTGTCGACGAAGTCGACCGGGTCCTTGTCGATGTCCTTGAAGATCTCGGCGCTGATGGGGGAGAGCTTGGCCTCGGTGTAACGCGAAGCGGCGTAGCTCAGGTCGCCCGAATAGTACTTGCCAAAGTTGCCCTTCGACTCCACGAAGGGGGCGAGCAGTGCCTCGTTGCCGGTGGCCAGACGCACCATCGTCTCGTAGATCGCGGCGTCGCCGTGCGGATTGAGCTTCATGGTCTGGCCCACGATGTTGGCGCTCTTCTGGCGCTCGCCCTTGAGCAGACCCATCTTGTACATGGTGTAGAGCAGCTTGCGGTGCGAGGGCTTAAAGCCGTCGATCTCGGGGAACGCACGCGAGACGTTGACGCTCATGGCGTAGGGCATGTAGTTGACCTCGAGCGTCTGCGTGATCGGCTGGTCGGTGACCTCGGAGTGCAGGCCGATGACGTTCTCGGCGTTGACCTGCTTTTTCTTTGGCTGGTTCTTCGTCTTCTTCTTTGCCACGATTTCCTCTTGAAGTTCTTATGGGCCGTCGTTATCGATTTGCTGCTATTGCAGGTCCAGCTGGTCCAGGTATTCCTTGCCGTGTTCGGAGATATGGCGCTTGCGGCCTGCCTCGTCGTTGCCCAGCAACAGGTTGAACATGGTTTCCATCTTGGTGACGTCCTCGGGCTCCACCTTGATCAGACGGCGCGTCTCGGGGTTCATGGTGGTGAGCCACATCATGTCCGGATCGTTTTCACCAAGACCCTTGGAGCGGTTGATGGAGCACTTTTGGTCGCCGATTTCTTTGAGGATGCCGTTCTTCTCGAGCTCGGTGTAGGCAAAGTAGGTCTTCTCTTTGCAGTTGATCTCGTAGAGCGGAGACTCGGCGATATACACGTAGCCCTCGTCGATGAGCGTGGGCACCAGGCGATAGAGCATGGTGAGCACGAGCGTGCGGATGTGATAACCGTCGACGTCGGCGTCCGTACAGATGATGACCTTGTTCCAGTTGAGGTTGTCCAGGTCAAAGGCGCCCAGGTTCTTGATGCGCTTGTCCTTGATCTCCACGCCGCAGCCCAGCACGCGCATGAGGTCCATGATGATGTCGGACTTAAAGATGCGCGGATAGTCTTCCTTCAGGCAGTTGAGGATCTTGCCGCGGACGGGCATAACGCCCTGGAACTCGGCATCGCGCGAGGTGCGAATGGCGCCTGCTGCCGAGTCGCCCTCTACGATGTAGATCTCGCGACGGCTCTTGTCCTTGGAGCGGCAGTCGATGAACTTCTGCACGCGGTTGGCCATGTCGGTCTTCTGCTGCAGGTTGGTCTTGATGCTCTGACGCGTCTTCTCGGCGTTCTCGCGCGAGCGCTTGTTGATGAGCACCTGCTCCATGATCTTGTTGGCGGCATCTTTGTTCTCGATCAAGTAGGTCGAGAGGCGCTCCTTAAAGAAGGCAGTCATGGCCTGCTGGATAAAGCGGTTATTGATGGCCTTCTTGGTCTGGTTTTCGTAGGACGTCTGGGTGGAGAAGCAGTTGGTCACCAGCACTAGGCAGTCCTGGACGTCCTGCCATTTGATGCCGCTCTCATTTTTGTTGTACTTGCCTTGATTCTTGATGTAGGCATCGATGGCGCTGGTGAGGGCGCTGCGGGCAGCCTTCTCGGGCGAGCCGCCGTTCTCGAGCCACGATGAGTTGTGGTAGTACTCTTGCATCGTGAAGGTGCGCGAGAAGCACATGCAAGCAGTGATTTTTACGTTGTAATCGGGCAGGTCTTCACGGTCGCGACCACGACGGTCGGCCTCGATAAAGAAAGGCTCGGTGAGGTAGTCGGTACCGACCTTCTCGAGCACATAGTCCTCGATGCCCTTGGGATAGCAGAAGTCCTCTTCGGAGAACTCGCCGTCGTCGCCCTCGATACGCAGACGGAAGGTCACGTTGGCGTTGACCACGGCCTGGCGGCGCATGGTCTCGCGATACCACTCGTGGGGGATGCTGATGGAGGTAAAGACCTCAAGATCGGGACGCCATTTGATGGTGGTGCCGGTGCGGTCCTCATTGCTGGGCTCAATCTCGAGTGCCTTCTTTTTGGCACCGACGACCTTGCCCTTCTTAAAGTGCAGGGAGTACTTGTTGCCGTCGCGCCAAACCGTGACGTCCATGTACTCGGATGCGTACTGGGTCGCGCACGAGCCCAGGCCGTTGGTACCGAGCGAGAAGTCGTAGTCGCCGCCCTGGTTGTTATTGTATTTGCCACCGGCGTAGAGCTCGCAAAAAACGAGTTCCCAATTAAAGCGCTTCTCGGAGGGGTTCCAGTCGAGCGGGCAGCCGCGGCCGTTGTCCTCTACCTGAATGGAGCCATCGCGAAAGGCGGTAAGGGTGATGAGCTTGCCGTAGCCCTGGCGCGCCTCGTCAACGGCGTTGGACAGGATCTCGAAGGCGGCATGCGCGCAGCCATCGAGTCCGTCCGAGCCAAAGATGACGGCGGGGCGCAGGCGTACGCGCTCCTCGTCCTTGAGCTGGCGGATACTGTCGTTACCATAGTTTGCGGTGTTTTTTGCCATACTCGCTCTCTCGGTGCTCCTTTGCTGCGTTTAAGTCATGTAGATAGTCAAGGTAGCATAGCCCAGTCCACAGGCGATTCCAACCAACACGAAATCCATCGAACAATCGTTCGAGCTTAGGCTGAAAAGAGCTCACTCGCACAAAACCGAGTCGGTTTTGTCCGAGTAAGTTTGAAGACGGCCGAATGTGTCTTGCTGCGTTTGCGGTTGGATACGTTGTCGAAGACGTGTCGTGCGGATTGTTGGCGAAAAGACGGCGTGCCAAGCTCGAGGCAGAACTCGACTCCTCTGACGATATCTAATGCGTAATGGGCTGGCTCTGGGTATCCAGAACCAGCCCATTTGATGTTCGATGAGCCGAGTCGGCGTCTCTTACAAAAGTAACTAGGAGCTAGCGAGGCCTATCCGAATTGACCTCATCGGTGGTGTCTTTTTCGAGTGCCGTGCGGCGGGTGCTGTAGGCGACGAGGCCGGCGCCTGCCGCGGCGAGCGCTGCAGCGGCTGCTGTAAGGGGAGCGTTGACATCGCCCATGCCCGCAAGCGCACCCGCTTTTCCGGAGCGCTTGTTATTGCCGTGGTCCTTGCCGCTGCCGGAGCTGCTTCCGCCGGAGCCGCCGCCCCCGTCAGTACCGCCGCCGCTCGAGCCACCATCGCCGTCAGCTGTCATCGGGGCGTCGTGAAGTCCTGTCGTATCCGCGCTGTCGCATACGCCGACCTGAACTTCTGAGCGTTCGCATGCCGCGTCGGGCACATGAAGCTCGTGCAGTATGGCACCCAGCGCCGAGTTTGCGCCCGGTCGAATTTCCTCGAGCGTTACGGGATCGAGCGCCACCAGATTACGCGCCTTCGCATACAGCGTTACGCGTTTGCCCACTTCGTCGCTCCAACTCTCGGGGATGGCGAAGTTCATGCGAAACTGTGCCGTGCAACCCGGTGCCAGCACGGCGTTGCCGTTGTCGGCTACCAGCGGGTGCGTTGCAAAATGCGTGCCCAGCGTCTCGAGCGCGTACTTCACGTGTGCCATGTCGTTAGCCGAAGCGTCCTCGGCAAGCTCTGGATCGTAGATCGAAGCCATACGTGCATTCACTCCGAATCCGATGGATGCGCTGGAGAACGGCTGGCTGGAGCCCTCTCGGTACAGATCGATCGTGCCGGCGGTCAGCAAGGTGTTGCCGTCGTTTCGCACCGTGACCATAAAGGATTCACCTGCTGCTCCGGGCACCACCGCGCCCGAGGTAGCGACCGCACCCGTCGGAGTGGCACACGCCACCAAGGGCACTTCGATGCCGTGCAGCTCTGCCTCGCTCTTCTCCGCGCTCACAATGTGCGTGGCGAGCGCGGAGAGCATGCCTCCCGACGTCAAAAATGTCGTTATCTGATCGACGGGATGGTCTAGCTCGCACATCACGAACGGCTCCGTAAACAAATCTCCTGCCAAGGTACTGGCGAAGATGCGGAAGTGCTTGCCCATCACTGCTACCGGGTTGCCTTCTTCGTCGTAGGTTTGTCCCACCTTGCCATCGGTGTTCTCTACATAGAGCACGCACCTGCCGTTGTTGCTTACGCTAAACGATGCCGGGCCACAGCCTGCGGCACCCACGGGCTGCGTTGCAAATGCCGATGCGCCTCGCGTCCAAGTAATATGCTGCAGTTGCTCGTTGACGGTTGCCAAAAAGCCCGAATGTTGTGGCCACGGCACCGCGTGGGGCACTGTGGCATCTGGCGGCATAACGCCCCAACCCGCGATGGACTGGCCGATCACGGCATACGATGCGCAGCCACAACCGTTTGCAGTTTCGTATGCAACGGGCACCACCATTTTGCCGTTGATATTCTCGGGCTCGCCCAGCTCGATACTCGACGGTGCCTGCGGAAAGCGTAGAACTTGGCGGAAGGTCAGGCTGTCGCCCGAAACGTCCGACCACAGGGTGAAGCACTCCAGCGCAACCTCTGCCTCGCTGCCGAGCGCCTTTTCTGCGGTGGTTCCGCGGCGGTGGAGGTAGGCACCCGACAGACGCCCGTCGACCAGTGTCTTGCCCACCGTGATGCGCGGGCACTGCAGGCAATGGTAGCCATCTTCTTGCAGGCGGCCGCGCGAGATGCTGCGCCATGACGTATGCGACACCACGCGAACTCCGTCGTTGCTTATGCGCAGGCGCACAACGGACAGTATGCCGGCTGTGCTCGCCGCATCGAAAGGGGTGTTGTCGCCGTCGCGGCGCTCGCCCGAGACCAGCAACACGTAGGCGTCCTGGTTTTCTCTTCCGTCCGTATATTCCACCACGTCGAAGTCGTAATCGAATATGCCGTCGCGCTCCACGTCGCTCTCGCCAAACCCAAGGGGAAAGTCCACGGGCGTGGGGGCGGACCATGTGCCGTTTGCCTTTGTGTGCACCACCAGGCGCGAGCGGCCGTTGTCGCCGTAGCGCACCGAGGCGATACGGAACAGGCATTCTACGCCGGCAATCATTGCCAGCTTCATGTGAGCTTCGCTGAGCACGCCAGCAAACAGCACGTTGTCGCTCGAGGGCTTGATGCCGCCACGCTCGTCTTCCGATACACCGGCAGAATTGGCGTTGGGGTTCGCAACGGTGTCTTTCGCCTGCCCGATATGGGTGTACGCATACATCGGCGCGGCGTTTTCGTCGTTCTCCATCAGTGCATGGACGAAATGCTCGATCTGTCCTGTGTCGTCGCTTTCTGCATTCGCCTCGAGCTCAATGCGCGCGACCGCTTGATCCCAATCGCGCACGACAGGCGCGACATTCCTTGCAGTGGCCTTAACCTCGGCGCGTGCGAGCAGCTCGGCGTTGGTGACGATGGTGGCCGATGCGATAAACTGCGGCACACCACCTGCCTCGGCGTTGCCGGGCGTGCCGAAGCAGGCATCCAACGTATAAGGCGTATCTTCACCCAATGCGAGCTCAGAGCGCTGGAGCACATACTGGTCGCCATCGTTCACCGACATATTCCACGAATCGAGGAGTGTGGGCCACGACCCCGACCAAGCCTTGGCGGTCCACTTGAACATTACGAACTGGAGTATCACATCGACATCGACGTCTGCACCTACGCGCAGTCGCGGAAGCTGGTGTCCATCTGCCTTCTCGTACCCAATGAACAGCGTGGGGGATGCGGCGCCGCGCACGGCAGACGAAGCGACGCCTGCAACGCCGGCGCCAAAGGTGACGGCAAGCCCGATTTGGATGGTGAACGAGCCCGAGGTGTTTGAATAGTCGAGCGAAATGTTTTTAAAAAACGCCGCGCCGCTGCCGTGCGTGTGGGCACCCACGGCGAGTGCCAGCTTCGCCAGCACCCAGGGGTTGACGTTTAGGAAAAACGGCACTGGTCCCAAGGTAAACTGCTCGGTCCAATTGAGGTCGGTTCTTACCTGGAAGAGGGCCTTAATATTGCCGTATGCGGGGTCGTTGTTGTTACCCCAGGTTTTGCCCACCCAATCGTAGGCGAGCGAGCCGTACAGCTGTGTGGCGATATCCATCGTGAACAGCGGCGTGCAATGGTGGCGAAGGAGCTTGGTGTTTCTTGGATCGGTGCCCGAACCGGCACTCATACTCTTGTACTGATTCCACTTCCCCTTCATCTCGTCGAGGTAGCGGTTTGCCTGCTTGGCGCCCGACTCGCGCGGTGACTTCTTCCAGTACTCCGGATCCGGATTGCCCGAATCGTTCATGTAGCCGACCGGTTTGTATCCTCCGCCAAACAGTACATACCCGGCAAACGAGAAATCGAACAAAATGGGGAACGAGGGCATCCAGCACGTGAACTTATTGCCGCCGATGCCGGGAAACGCCGCGGGGAAATCAAACGGAGTGACCTCTTGGTCCATGGTGGTGGGGACGATAGTGGTCGAGCCCGATTCCGCCTTTGCGGCCGGCGCGGTGACAACGGTCATGGGGGATGAGAGCGTGTAGGTTTTGCCCTGGTAGTCGAGCACAAAGCGCAGCTTGCACCCTTCCTCCAGAAGGCCCGAAGCTGCATCGAGGAACGTGTCTTCGAGTGTGAACGTCGCCAGATTATCCGCGCCCGATGCGCTGGCCTTGACTTGGCCAATCTGCGTGACGGTTTCGGGTGAGCTGCCCGCGGCAGGCGTCACTTTGTTGATGCGCAGCGTTGCCTGTCCACCCTGTGGCAGATGTGCCTGCACGGTAAAGGCGTGCGTATCGGGCTGCTCGTTTACCGTGTCGTCCTTCGGCAATGCCATGAACGTAGCATCGGCGTACTGGATGTCCCATTCGTCGAATGTGAGCTGGCGGAAGTACGGCTCGCCGTCGGAAAGCGGACGCGTGGGCGCGGTTATGGCAGTGCCGCCTTGGAGGCGCGCGAGGGGAATCTCGACATCACGGTAACCCGCCATGCTAATGGAGATGCCGCCGTTAAAGTCGTACGCGTCGAGAAGCGTCGCCTCGTCCACGTAGCCTTCTGAGAGCGGCGCGACCTCAAAGATGGCCGTGCCTTCGTCATCGGTCGTGGCGGTGAGCTGCTTGCCTGCGGCATAGCGCGATGTGAGCGTGACCTGAGCACCCGTGATGGGCGTATTCTTGTTGGCGACGTCGACCACGACCACGCCGAACATGGTGCGCGAGAGAACGAGCACCTTGAAGGGGTCTTCTTCGTCGGCATAGGCCTCGGTGGGGGCGAATGGTAGTATGAAAGCGTTTGCGCTGCCCGGCACGCGAGGCAGCATGATGCCTGCCAGCGAGGATGCTCCGGCGATAAGTAACGAACGGCGATCAAGCATTTTTGGGCTCCCATCCTGCAAATATCGGAGGAAATAATCCAATTTTGTGAGAAGGTGCCCCGTGGCGGTAGTGCCGTTCGAGAGCCAAAATGTCCAATTTGAGTGCGCGAAAGCGTCAGGCCCCGGGAGCGCTTTCGATACGCCGGGCAGTCTGGCCACTAGCGCAACATGTGGGCAACCAGCTCGGCGCGTGTGCCGATGCCAAGCTTTGCGTATACGCCGGATAGGCGGTTTTTAACGGTGCCCGGCGATACTTCCATATGGCGTGCGATTTCGGCGTTGGTCCATCCGCGGCAGGCGAGCATGGCCATGGTGAACTCTGTGGTCGTTAAATCGTCGGCCACGTCCTCGCCCGAATCGGGGTTGTGGATGCGCCGCCAACCGTAGCTGAATCGATACGTAATCTCGATGATGCGCGCGAAGTCGTCAGGGTATTGCGTTTTTAGGCACGCCTCGATGAGCCCCTGTAAAAGGCCGTGGTGCTCGCCAATGAGCTCGATAAGGCCGTCGGGGCGCGCAATGTTCCAAGCAGCTCCGAAATGCGTTTTTGCGGCGTCGATGTCCTTGAGGCTCATGCATGCCATGGAAGCTGCCAGGTGCAGGAACAGTTCCGAGATGGGATAGCTTCCCTGTTTCATGATCAGGGCATTTTCCGCCATGCCCAGGCTGCGGCCGTATTCGCCGCGTAGATACAAGGCGTGCGCCATCACGTAGCTGGCGAACAGGCGCAGGCCTTCGGGCAGATGCGCCGCAAGCGGATAAAACTCTTCGGCAGAATATGGGGAAGGCAAGTGCAGCAGGACGCTTGCGGCCGAGGCGAACAGGATATGCGTGGCGTGGACGGCGGGCGATTCCTTGTCAGTTGGCGTATCGAGGATGCCAGCAAGGCACCGGCGGGCGTCGGCGATACGGTTGAGCGACAGACTGGCGTATCCGCAGATAAAGCATGCGGAATAGCGCAGTGCGGGATCGGTGGCGTCAAGATAGGGGCGCGCCGTCTTGGCGGCGAGGGCGGCCTGTCCGCGAAAGTACAGCGCTTCTGCCGTGGCAATGGCGCACGAATTGGGGTCGGAAATGCCTGCAACCGCAGCGTCAATCTGCCCCGGCACAAAGGCGGTGCACATCAACGGCATGGGAACGCATGGGTAGCCATCGCAGTCCATCTTCCATCTCCCATCAGGTGGCAACAATGCAGCAATTGTACCTCTGTTGCTCGGGACCCCTTTCGTTTTACTGTTCGGTTAACGCTGCAGATGGTTTTGGAAGGCTTACGAGCATGGTGGTCCCGTTCTCGGAACTTGCTTCGACCTCTACCGTGCCACCGTGAAGCGCTGCAATTTCCCAAACGAGTGCTAGTCCGAGTCCTGTGCCGCCGTATGCCCTGCTGCGGGATTTGTCTAGACGAAAGAACGGCTGGAAGATGCTTTCTCGGTACTGCTTGGGTATTCCCGGTCCCTGGTCCTCGACTCGCAGGAACACGTGGCTGTCGTTGTCGCAGATGGAGACGTTGACAGTCGAGCCGGGGTGGCTGTAACGAATGGCGTTTTCGACCAGATTAAACACCAACCGATAGAGGAGCGTATCACTTCCGATTGCCAAAGCGTCTCCGGTGCAATCGAGGGTTACGTCCTTATTCTCGGCAAGTGGCGCAAGGTCGGTGAGGACCTCTTCGGACAAGGGGCCAAGTTCAACATCGTCCTCGCAAGGAACGCTGCGGAGCTCACTCATCTCGAGCAATACCTTGGTCATTCGAGACATGCGCTCGGTTTGTTCTTGTAGCAGGCCGAGCAGCTCGGCTGTTTCGGGCTGCAAACCGGAGTGCTCGGAGATGAATAGTTCAATCTGTGCTTGCATAAGGGCGAGCGGGGTGCGCAGCTCGTGTGCGGCGTTGCCGGTAAACTGACGCTGTGCAGAGAACCCTTCGCCAAGACGGGCGATCATGTCGTTGAAAGAGGCGCTGCATCGTTGTAGCTCGGTGGGCACATCTTCACTGAGTCTGATTTCGCTTAGGTTGTCAGGCTGCACGCGCTCAACCTGGGCTGCAAAAGCCCGTAGCGGTTTGAGCGCACGGCCGCTCACAAAGTATGCCAGCACGCCGCCAAGGAGTGTGACTCCAGCCGTGATGCACCAGGTTGTCGTGCCAAAAGCCTCTTGTGCGTCGTTTACGACGATCGTGACCTTGTCATCGGGGGTCGCTTTCGTTGGGTCGAACGCCTGGGGCGAATCTTCGCCGGTTGCGTTAAAGGCCGAGATGTCACTGCCGATGGCATCCATGTAGCGCATGCCCGTATAGCCGACCAGGCAGTTCGTCAGCACGCACGCCGCACACGTCAGCAGTGCCGTCATAATCGTTATGCGCCATTGCAGCGAAAGCCCTTTCATTCTCCATCCTCCATAACGTAGCCCTCTCCAATCCGATTGCGAATCGGGTCGTATCCCAAAGCGCCGCGCAACTTTTTGCGGAGCGACGAGATGTGAACGCGGGTTGCGTTGCTAAAGCTGTTCACGCTGCTATCCCAAACGTGTTCGATAAGCTCCTCTTGACTAACCGGACGCCCCTGATTAAGCATCAGATATTCTAAGATTCCTGTTTCCTTGCGCGTAAGAGATAAAGCCTCGCTGTCCACGGAAGCAATGCGCGCCTTGGTGTCAAAACGGAGCTTTCCGCAAGTTAAAACTATGTCGCTTTGTGTAAAGCGTCTGAGGGTAAGGCTGCGGATCCTTGCCGCAAGCTCGTCCAGATGAAACGGCTTGGTGAGGTAATCGTTGGCGCCGGCATCGAGTCCGGCGACTTTATCGGATACTTCGCCACGTGCGGACAGAATCAGTACCTTAGTCTCGCAGTCGGTTTTCCTAAGTTCCCTGAGTACGGTCATGCCGTCGATACGGGGAAGGTTGAGGTCGAGTACCACGAGGTCGAAGGCCTCAACGTCCAGTAGGCCGAGCGCCTCCTGTCCGTCGTGACAGCAGTCGACGCTGTACGCCAAGTTTCGCAAGCTGCGCGCGATTGCGTCACACAGCGCCCGCTCGTCCTCGACGATCAAAATACGCATAACAGTCTCCTTGCACATTTCAAATCGCGCTTAACACGGATTTTATAGCCGATATGGTCCAATGGTCGCGTAACGAAAGGAGTGGTCAGGTTGTTCAAAGCGGTAAAACCCGTGGTACAGGTCGCTTTGTTGATCGTCGGAATTGCCATGGTGTGCTTTGGCGTTATGCGTGGCGAGGCGGATGCCGTGCTGGCCAAAGCGATTAGGCTGTGCTTGGAGTGTATCGGAATTGGATAAAAGAGAAAACACTGCGTCGCATGTTTTGGCTCGATTTCGCGGATTCATTCAGGCGGCGGCGACGCTCGTCACCAACATTCACCTGCCAAACTTTGCCAAAGGCGGCATCTATCAGGGCGCGGGAAAAACAGTCTGCGTACCTGGACTTAATTGCTATTCGTGCCCCGCGGCATCGGGTGCGTGCCCCATCGGGTCGTTCCAGTCGGTGGTAGGTTCATCCAAGTTCAACTTTTCTTACTACGTCACCGGTACGCTCATTTTGCTCGGCGTGCTGCTGGGACGCTTTGTATGCGGCTTTTTGTGTCCGTTTGGCTGGCTGCAGGAGCTGCTTCACAAGATTCCCAGCAAAAAGTTCTCCACGAAAAAGCTTAAGCCGCTCACGTACATCAAGTATGTCGTGCTGCTGTTTGCCGTGGTGCTGCTGCCCGTCTTGGTGGTTAACGACGTGGGCATGGGCGACCCATTCTTTTGCAAGTACATCTGTCCCCAGGGTGTGCTCGAGGGCGCCATTCCGCTGGCGGCTGCCAATGCCGGAATTCGATCTGCGCTGGGGCAGCTCTTCACCTGGAAGCTTGTCGTTCTCATTGCCGTGGTAGTGCTGAGCGTTTTGTTCTATCGCCCCTTTTGCAAATGGATTTGCCCGCTCGGCGCATTCTATGCGCTCATGAATAGGGTGTCCTTGTTGGGGATTCAGGTTGACGCGTGCAAATGCGTCTCGTGCGGCAAGTGTTCAAGGGTTTGTCAGATGGACGTTGATGTGGTCCGCGCGCCCAATCATGCCGAATGTATCCGGTGCGGAAAGTGCATCGGGGCCTGTCCCGTCGATGCCATCAGCTATCGCTATGGCCTGGATGTGTCGGCAGAAAAGCTTCCCTTGACCGCCGATAAAAAGTAAACAAGCTTCGACAAAACGGAGGAATGACCATGAAGCTTTCTAAGATTGCGGCCCTGTTTATGGTGCCGGTATTGGCCTTGTGCCTTGTGGCATGTTCGGCGCCCGGTGGCAATGTGAGCGAATCTGCGGGCTCCGATCCTAAGATCGCAGAACTCACTGCGCAGAAGCCGGCCAATGCCGACGAGGCCGCCGAGCTGTATGCGAAGCTCATGCAGAAGGAGAACGAGATCTTTTCGAGTGATAACGCGCTGTGGGAAAAGGTATTCAATGCGGCAAATAAAGACTCGGCAATGATTGAGGACGGCAGCAATTACGGCGATTTCCTGCTCAAGACCATCGACGGCGCCAAGGATGAGTTTACGGCGGATGAGCTTAAGACGCTCAAGGCCGGTGCACAGCAGATCAAGGAGATCGAGGACAAGCTCGAGAGCTTGGAGAAGGAGTTCCCCGGCTGTGGAAGCACGCCGAGCGCAGGCGAGAGCGTTGACGCTTCGACCGCTGGCATGACGGCTGGTGCCAATGCTTCGAGCGAGGCGACGAAGTTCCCCAGCTTTACGGGCAAGGACCTGGATGGCAACGACGTGAGCAGCGACGAGCTGTTCTCTAAAAACAAGGTCACCGTCATGAACTTCTGGTTCACTACTTGCAAGCCGTGCGTGGGCGAGCTGGGCGATCTTGAGAAACTGAATCAGGAGCTTGCCGAGAAGAGCGGCCAGGTCGTGGGCGTCAATTCCTTTACGCTCGATGGCAACAAGGGCGAGATTGCAGATGCCAAGGACGTGCTGAGCAAGAAGGGCGTGACATATAAGAACATCTGGTTCAAGTCGGATAGCGATGCCGGTAAGTTTACGTCAAATTTGTTCTCGTTCCCGACAACGTATGTCATCGATCAGAATGGCAACATCGTAGGGGATCCAATCGTGGGAGCCATCAGCTCCGCCGAGCAGCGCGCAGCACTCAACAAGCTTATCGACCAGGCGATTGCGAATAGCGAGCAGTAGGTTCGAATGTGGCAAAGGGACAGTCCCTTTGCCACATTGTCAATGCCATGTGCGGGATGGTGCGCCACGCGACGTGCCGTCCCGTTCGTTTTTGTGCGGTTCCCAACATTCCTCACTGGCACCGGCAAAACAGTTTCCATTGATACGGCTCCTAGAGACCCAGAAGGGCACACATAACGGCCTTGATGGTGTGCTGACGGTTCCCTGTCTCACGGAAGATGACCAAAGCGTTGGCCTCAAAGCGCTCGTCGGCAATCTCAAAGCCCTCAGTGATGATCTTGCGGTACAGGTCATTCTTGCGACAGTTGACTTTTGCTGCTCCCTATTATTCCTGATAGATTAGACCATGGGAGAAGGAGTCGCAGATGACCATGGTGCAAAACGTTGTAGAGAAGCTCCCTTTTTGGGCGCATCTGTCTTCTGACGAGAGGACGCTCGTTTTGGAGCAAGCCGCCTTGCGCACCTTCGATGCCGGCCAGCTTATCGGCGGCAGCGATAGCTCCTGTACCGGCATGTTCCTTATCGTTCAGGGTGGTGTCCGCGTCAGCCTCCTTTCCGAGGAAGGCAAGGAGGTCACGCTCTTTAGGATTGGGTGCGGCGAGTGCTGCGTTACAACAGCTTCGTGCGTAATTCGGCAAATCTCCTTTGGCACGTTGGTTGCCGCAACAGAGAAATCCGAGCTCCTTATTGTGCCTATCGGTGTTTGCGAGCATCTTGCCAGCAACAATATTTTCGTCAAAGTCTTTATGCTCGAAGTGGAGGCGCGGCGCTACTCTCAGGTGGTTCGTGTGCTCCAACAGATGCTTTTCCGACGTCTCGACCAGCGTGTTGCCGACAATTTGGTTGAGCGATGCCAGGCAACGGGGTCAATGGAGCTCCGGGTCACTCAAGACGAGCTGGCGCGTGACATCAACTCTGCCCGCGAGGCGGTGACGCGCGTGCTGCGTCGTCTTGCCAATGAAGGTCTTGTCGAGGTGAAGCGCGGGCGAATCCTTGTTCTGGATGTCGACGGTTTGACACGCCTGCCGTAGCGATGGCTTTGCCATGGTGCCTATCCGTCCAGTGCCTGGCACTCGCTCTTAAGAAAAAATTGTCCCATACGGTGACTTGGTCACGGAACCGGTCTGCGCCTTCCGGGCATACTGGCATCAAACGATAGGGCAAGCGAGCAAAGGAGCTCATCATGGGATTGTTCAATCTATTTGCTGGGGTGGATATCAACAAAGGTGTTGAAGAGTGCCGTGCGACCGAAGGTGCGGTGTTGATCGATGTGCGTGGCGCCGATGAGTATCGGCAGGGACATATCCCCGGTGCCATCAACATTCCCCTCGATGTCGTCAATTGCGTGCTTGTCGAGTATCCAAAGAAGGATACGCCTCTGTTCGTGCATTGCCTGAGTGGCGCTCGTAGCGGTCGCGCTGCGAGCTTTCTTCAGCGTGCGGGCTACGTCAACGTGAAGAACATCGGCGGAATCAATAGCTACAGCGGAAAGGTGGTGCGTTAACTATGAAGGTGGTTATCGTGGGGGGCGTTGCTGGCGGTGCATCGGCGGCAGCGCGCTTGCGCAGGCTTGACGAGCAGGCGGAGATTGTCGTTTTTGAGCGCACAGGTTATGTCTCCTATGCTAACTGCGGATTGCCATACTTTATTGGCGGCGTGATTGAGGAGGAGTCTGCGCTCACGCTGCAATCGCCCGAGGGCTTTTGGAATCGATTCCGCATTGCCGTGAAGACGAGCCACGAGGTGATCGCCATTCATCCCGAGGTGCATACGGTTGACGTTCGCGACCTGCTCACCGGCGAGGAATTTGTCGAGACGTATGACAAGCTGATTCTTTCGCCAGGCGCGCATCCCATTCGCCCCGCTCTTCCGGGAATCGATTTGGATAAGATCTTTAGCCTTCGAACGGTAGAGGACACGCTGCGCATTCATGGTTATGTGCAAGAGCATGAGCCGAGGAGCGCCGTGGTGATCGGTGGCGGCTTTATCGGTGTTGAGGCTGCCGAGAACCTGCGTGGCTTGGGTCTCGAGGTGACGCTTTTGCAGCGCCCCGGGCAGCTGATGAACAACCTGGACTACGACATGGCGACGCTGCTTCATGCAGAGGTCCGCGAGCATGGCATTGACCTGCGCCTTCGTGCCGACGTTACGGGCTTTGAGGAGGCCGATGGCCGTGTGGTCACACATGTGGCGGGCGATGATTCCATTATGGCCGATATGGTGCTACTCGCTATCGGCGTTGCGCCCGAGAGCCATTTGGCAAAGAAAGCTGGTATCGAGCTGGGCATCAAGGGCTCCATTGTGGTGAACGACCGCATGGAGACGTCTGCTCCTGACGTATATGCCGTGGGTGATGCCGTGCAGGTCAAGCATCAGGTGACGGGTGAGGACGCGGTGATTTCCCTTGCAGGCCCCGCTAATAAGCAGGGACGTATCGTCGCCGACGTGATTTGTGGCTTAGACAGTCGCTATCAGGGCTCGCTGGGTTCTTCGGTAATCAAAGTGTTCGACTTGACAGCTGCGAGCACGGGCCTTTCTGTGAAGGCAGCGCGTGCGACGGGAATCGATTACGAGAGCGTCGTGCTGTCACCTGGATCGCATGCGGGTTATTATCCCGGGGCCACGCCCATGACCATGAAAGTTGTGTTTGAGAGGGAAACCTTGCGTCTGCTGGGCGCGCAGATTGTGGGCATCGATGGCGTGGACAAGCGCATCGATGTGCTGGCGACGGCAATCCAGGCCGGTATTCGTGCCGATAAGCTCAAGGATTTGGATTTGGCTTATGCGCCGCCATATTCTTCGGCGAAAGACCCGGTGAACATGGCCGGTTTTATGATCGAAAACGTGGGCTCGGGCATGCTCAAGCAGTGGTATTGGGAGCAGGAACCGGATCTGCCGCGCGATGGTAGTGTGCAGCTGCTCGATGTCCGTATGGTTGGCGAGTATGACCGCGGACATATCGACGGCTTTGTGAACATTCCCGTCGATGACTTGCGTGCTCGCTTGGGGGAGCTTGACGTGACAAAGCCTGTTTATGTTATTTGCCAAAGTGGTCTTCGCAGCTACATTGGTTGCCGCATCCTCGCTCAGTACGGTTTTGACTGCTATAACTTCTCGGGTGGCTATCGCTTCTTTGCTGCTGTGACTAAAGACCATCGCGGTAGCGATAACGTGATGCCGTGTGGATTGGAAAAGTAAGGCCTTTTGAGCGGCGTGTATGACAATGACAAGATAGAGTAGGACAAACGCGTCGAATACGAACGGCGGGGGAGAGCGGGCAAGTGCGCTCGCGTGGGAGAGGTTGCCGTCCATGCTGGAGCTCAAGGGTATTTGCAAAAGGTACGTTACGCAGTCGTTTACGCAGGTGGCGCTCGACAGCGTAAGCCTGTCTTTTCGCGATAACGAGTTCGTGGCCATTCTGGGTCCTTCGGGCTCGGGCAAAACCACGATGCTCAACGTTATCGGTGGGCTCGATCATTTCGATTCCGGCGACCTGCTGATCGATAGCATTTCGACCAAGGACTTTCGCGATCGCGATTGGGATGCCTATCGCAACAACCGCATCGGCTTTGTGTTCCAGAGCTATAACCTCATTCCGCATCAGACCATTTTGGAAAACGTGGAGCTGGCGCTGACGCTCACGGGCGTGGGGCATGCCGAGCGCCGCCGACGTGCACGCGAGGCGTTGGAGAAAGTCGGCCTGGGCGAGCACGTTAACAAGCGCCCGAGCCAGCTATCGGGCGGGCAGATGCAGCGCGTGGCCATCGCCCGCGCCCTGATCAATGATCCCGAGATTGTGCTGGCCGACGAGCCGACCGGTGCCTTGGATTCAACGACATCCGTGCAGGTCATGGATCTGCTCAAGGACGTTGCGCGCGACCGCCTGGTCATCATGGTCACGCACAATCCTGAGCTTGCGTACCAATATGCCACGCGCATCGTTAACCTGGCGGACGGCAAGATCACCGACGATTCCGACCCTTTCGATGCTGCCGAAGCCGCACGTCGCGAGGCCAAGCCTACGCGCAAAACTTCGATGAGCTTTGTGACGGCGTTGGGCCTTTCTGCTCGAAACCTCATGACCAAGAAGGGCCGCACGGCCATGACTGCCTTTGCGGGCTCGATTGGCATTATCGGTATCGCGGCGATTCTGGCGCTGTCCAACGGCGTAAACGGCTACATCAAAAAGGTCGAGGAGGATACGCTCTCGAGCTACCCGCTCACCATCTCCAAGCAGGACTACGACCTGTCGTCCATGATGGGCGGGCAGGGGGCTGCGGATGATGAGGCGTCCAACGGCGAGGATTCGTCCGGCGACGGCACCGGCGGCAAGGCTCAGAGATCCGATAAGATCCCCGTGGTCACGGCCGTAAAGGATATGTTTGCGAGCGTTAAGTCCAATGACATGACGAGCTTTAAGGCATGGCTCGATGCCGGTGGCGACGGCATCGACAAAGAGGTCAACGCTATTCAGTACGGCTATGGCGTAACGCCGGTTGTCTATCGCGCGGGCAAGGGCGACGAGAGGCCCGTCCGGCTTGTTCCCAACGCTATGACCGAGGCCATGAGCGGAGGCGCAAGTTCGGCGGCAACGGTGAGCATGGAATCCATGGGAACCTCGGTCTTTAACGAGATGATCGACGACCAGAGTCTGCTCGACAGCCAGTACGATGTCGTGGCGGGGCATTGGCCTACGTCTGCTAACGAAGCCGTGATGGTGCTTTCGAGCCGTGGCACGGTGGGCGATTACACGCTCTACAGCATCGGTGCGCTGGATATCGATGAGCTCAACGACCTGGTTAACAGTGCTATGACGGCCGACGGTGGGGTCGAAGCGCCTGAGACCGGTACCGACTTTACCTACGACGATGCGCTGTCTACCACGTTTAAGGTGCTGTCGCCGGCCGATGCGTATCGCAGAAACGAAGAGACCGGCATGTGGACTGACATGTCTGGCGACGCCGACTTTATGGCCGCCAAGGTTGCCGATGGCATCGACGTGCACATTGTGGGCGTGGTGCGACCTAACGAGACGGCCAATGCGAGCGCGTTGTCTCCGGGCATTGCCTATACGCATGCGCTGACTCGCCAGCTTATGGAGCGCGCCGCCGATTCGCAGATTGTGCAGGAGCAACTCGCCCACCCCGAGACGGATGTCTTTACGGGCAAGTCTTTCGATGAGCTGCAAGGCGAGGCCAAACAAGGTGTGGATCTGGGCAGCATGTTCAGTGTGGACGAGGCGGCGCTCAAGAGCGCGTTCTCGTTCGATACGTCTGCGCTCTCGGGTGCGGCGGGCGGTATCGACCTTTCTGGTATCGATTTGTCCGGGCTGGACATTGACCTTTCGGGCGTTGGTAAGGACATCGACTTCAGCGACATCATGGCCAAAGCGCCAGCCCCAGATTTCTCGGGCATCTTTGGCGGTCTGGAACTCACACCCGAGCAAATGCAGCAGGTGGGAACACTAGCCAACCAGCTGTTTGAGGGCTTTTTGCGGTCTGATCAGTTTAAGGCGCTGTCGCCCGAAGATCTTAAGGACGCGTCAAAGCTTGCTTCCGCATTCTCGGCGTATCTTGAGAGTGATACGGCAGCCCAGCAAATCCTGGCCCAGCTCAAAGCGCTCGGCGGCGATGCCCTGGCCGAGCGCCTGCAGCAGGCGATGACCGACTATGTGCAAAAGCAGCTGGCTCCGTATCTTCAGCAGGCTATGGATCAGGTGATGAAGGCAATCAGCGAGCAGATAGCGTCGACGGTATCGTCCCAGCTTAAAGCAGGCGCGGCGGGGCTCATGGGACAGATGGCTACGCAGATGTCGTCGAGTATTGCCAACTTGGCGGGCGCCATGCGTGTCGATGCGAGCGCCTTTGCCAATGCTATTCACTTCAACATGGACGCCGAGGACCTGAGCTCGCTCATGATGAGTTACGCCAAGGCGTCGAAGCTCACCTACGACAACAATCTGACCACGTTGGGCTATGCGGATGAGGCCGACCCCATCTCGGTCAAGATTTTCCCGCGTGACTTTGAGGCAAAGGAGCGCGTACTCGACCATATCGATGCGTACAACAAGCAGGTCAAAGCCGCCGGCCACGACGAGCAGGCAATCTCGTACACCGACTACATGGGTATCATCATGGGCTCGGTGACCGACATCGTGAACACCATCAGCTTGGTGCTCATCGCATTCGTGAGCATCAGTCTGGTGGTGAGCTCCATCATGATCGGCATCATCACCTACATCAGTGTGCTGGAGCGCAAGAAGGAGATTGGCATCCTGCGCGCGATCGGCGCGTCGAAGCGCAACGTGGCCAACGTATTCAATGCCGAGACCTTTATCGAAGGCCTCATCGCCGGCGTCTTTGCCATCGTCGTCGTGGTGGCTGTGAGCTTTCCGGTTAATGCCTGGGCACTTGCCGCCAAGCAGGTACCCAATCTGATGAGCTTGCCCGTGCAGGATGCGCTGGTGCTCATTGCGATTTCTGTGTTGCTAACGGTCATTGCCGGCCTGCTGCCCGCTCGCAGCGCGTCCAAAAAGGACCCCGTGGAGGTCCTGCGCTCCGAATAATGTGACAAAGGGACAGCCTCTTTGTCACATTGAGAGCCTTGTGGAATCGGGGTCTAATACTTTTCCGAGAAGTGAACGAGTCAAAATAGGCCCCCGAAGCATCGGCACTTTTGTGATGCAATTTCCTGCGGTTTTGCCAGTCAAATCCTGCGGTTTTGGCGTCTGAAAATGTCTATGCTTCGGGGGTCCAAATACAGCCATTCACTTCTGGGGAAAGTATTAGACCTCGAGATATAGACGGCGTTTGCGAGCGGAAATCAGAACGCAAGCTTCTAGCTCTTCTTTGCAGAGAGCATGAGCCTAATTTCCGGATGGGTGTATTCGTCGAACTCTTCCTTGGGCTCGGTGTCAAAGGCGTAGTACGACTTGATGGATTCGTCCTCCGTCTTGATGCTGATCTCCTCGTATAAGGATCCGGCCAAAAATGCCCGCTTAAACTCATCCGACAGGCTACATGGCGCGAGGAGGTCAGGCGTGGCAACGGAAATGTCCAGTCCGTTGAGCGGGGCACAGAGCGTTGCAATATCCTGCTCGGCGCGGGCGAGGTTGTCTGCAAGGCTTGCCTCGGGGTCGATCTGACTGGTGTAATCGACGTCCGTGAGCGTGCCGTCTACATCAAAAGAAAGGTAGACATAGGCCGCTTGAGCGCCGAGGTCGTTGTCGCGTAGATAGCCGATAATGCGGTAGCCGTAGTCGTGATACGACTCGTACGGATCATCTGCCGCGATGCGTTCGCACACGGGTTCCAGGGCATCCTGTGCAATGGTGAGCTGTTCGGCGGCAGCGGCCTTTCTCGCCTGAAGCTCGTTATTTCCCTGGACAAACTGCGGGATGTAGACGCCAAGCAGCACAATGGCGGGCAACACCGCGAGAGCTATGATCTGCTTCTTGACGTTTGGAATTGTCACGCCGTATGCGTTTGCCATGGCCTCGGCATTGCTCGAGGTCTCGGCCAGCACGTCTGCCGCCGTGGCGACTGCCCCTACGGCGCTGGCAACCTCGGCGGCACCGCCCAGGTTGCGCGCGAGATCGTTATCGCTGTTCTTGAGCAGGCGGCCGGCAGCTTGCGTGGCAAGCACGCCGGCGACCTCCGCGGAATGGTCCTTGTTGGTCTGGGCCACCGCAAGCCTGCTCTGCAGCTCCTTCCACTGTTTGCCCTGCATTCCAAAGCGCGGCGCAAGAGCGCAATAGCAAAAGATGGCGAGTTCGATTACGGTGAGTGCGATGGCGGTATATATGCCCGCGGGTTGGAATTCTTTTTGGTGGAACGCGATATCGTTGATCATTTGGAGCGGCAACATCAGCAGGCATGCTACGAACGACATGGCGAGTGCAGTCGCTGCGATCTTGGGGTACGTGCAGTACCGCTGGATGCGTTTCTTTTCTTGCTCGGTGAGCTGCTGCATGGGGGCCTCGACTCTCATCGTTCTACGCGGGCGATGCACGCATGCGTTTGAGTATAAATGAGTGCAGGGCGTCAGTTGCTCTAACACGGCGCTAATGGCGTGGTGTTAGAGCACAAGGCATAATGAACATGACAAAGGGGCAGTTCCTTAGTCATGTTCGTTGATATGAGAGAAGAGTAGATGATCCTTTCGCTGGCCCCCATGGAGGGAATTACCGGGCATGTGTTCCGTCGCGTGCATGCGGAGTGCTTCGGTGCGCTCGATTGCTATTACACGCCGTTTTTGCCGCCGCCGCGGGTGGGAAACCGCTTTGGCGGCAAGGCGTTTAAGGAGATCGATCCTGCCAATAACCAGGGGCTCAACGTGGTGCCTCAGTTGATGTCCAAGAACGTGGACGAGTTTGTGTGGGCGGCACAGGTGCTCGCCGACATGGGCTATCGCGAGGTCAATCTCAACTTGGGTTGTCCCTCGGGGACGGTTGTCGCCAAGGGCAAGGGCTCGGGCTTTTTGCGCCACTTGGACGAGCTCGAAGTGTTCTTGAGCGATGTGTGCGAACGTTCGCCGTTGCCGGTGTCGGTAAAAACCAGGCTGGGGCTGGAGAGTGACGACGAATACGAGCGCGTGCTTGACCTGTACTGTCGCATGCCGCTGGCAGAGCTAATCGTGCATCCGCGCGTGCAAAAGGATCGTTACACGGGCTCGCCGCGCAAAGCGTTTTACGGCGAGACGCTGGAGCGTGCGCCGTTTCCGGTGGCATACAACGGCGACATTTTTGATCTTGAGGATATGGATGCGCTGACGGAGACCTATCCCGGCACACGCCATGTGATGCTGGGGCGCGGCCTGCTCGCGAACCCCGCTCTGGCTCGTATGGTTAAGGGCGGCCCTGCTGCAACGGCTGCTGAGCTGCAGCGCTTCCACGACACGCTGTTTGCAGCCTATGCAGAAGAGATTGGCGGCAACGCGGTCTTTCGCATGAAGGAGTGGTGGTTCTACGCCAAATGCGCCTTCGCCGATCCCGCTACCGTTCACAAGCTCGTACGTAAGACTAAAAAGGTCGACGAATACCGCGCCGCCGTCGATCGCGTCTTTCGCGAGCAGCCACTTGCACCCATAGCCCGCTTCCACGGCTAGTTGGTCGTTGGGGACGTTCTTTAACGACTAGTCATTTAAGAACGTCCCCAATGGCTGTGTTGCACTAGAGCAGGTTCTCTTGCGCCCACGCGATGATGTCGCTCGATTCGTAGAGGGGTTTGCCGTCGATGAACAGACAGGGAACCTGGCGTTTTCCGCCGACGGCGATGAGTGTCTGCTCGGCTTCGGAATCGGTCGAGATATTGCGTTCGGGAATGGTTACGCCGTTATCGGCAAGGAAACGCTTGACCTTTAAGCAATACGGGCAGCCGGTCATAACGTACAGCGCGAGCTCGTGATTAGTAGCCATAGGTCTCCAATCGGTTGAGGTTTTGATTGAAATACCCAAAGCCGCCGCGGTCTATGCGCGCGTCAACGACGACTCGATGGCCTGTACCAGAAACGCCGTGGCTCCGGTGCCGCAGGGCTTGTCGTAGTAGTCGATAAAGCGCTGGTCGGCAAGATAGCCGTGGGCGAGGCCCAGATACGCTTCGTTCTGGGGCTCGCATCCCCAGTTGAGAGCAATCCAGCGACGATGCATCGCGACAAGCTTGCGAGCCTCGCTTCCATCCGCATCGCCATCGCCCATGGCAATCGAAAGCTGGCCCAAAATGGCGCGTTCAAGTTCCTTCATGTCGTTCCATGTCTGAGGATCCATATCCAGTAACGTTTCGTTTGCCGCATCGACGGCTTCATCGCCATAGCGCGCCCGGGCCTCGGCGCCGTAGCACTCCTCGTTTTCCTGCACGGTGCGCCAGCGCTCCAGTTGCGGCAGCACGGCGCCCATGAGCGAGACGGCTTCGTCGAGCGACATGCCGGTGTTTTGCGCCAGCCGCGGGGCACAGTCCTCGATCATCGCCTCCATGGTGGTGTCATAGGTGTACTTGCCGTGGTCGTAGCACCACTTGCAGTAATGGTCGGTCGCGGCGCCCGCAGCGTCGGTGCCGCAGTCGCCGGGCGTGAGTATCATGCCGCAGCTCTGGCAATAATGCTCGGGCATTTCGAGCAGGTGGGGCAGCGGCTCTCCGGTTACGGCGGCAATGAGCTTCATCATGTCGATGCCCGGGGTGACTTCGCCGCGCTCCCAACGGCTGACGGCTTGGCGTGTGACGAAGAGCTTGGCGGCGAGCTGCTCTTGGGTAAGGTGATGGGCGCGACGGATGGCAATGAGCTTTTCTGCAAAGGCCATAGCGGCTCCTTTCTGCTGGTTGATGGCTTAAGCATACGCGGCGGCAGGCGCCCTTCCAAGCAACCGTTGGTTGCACGACGGGCGACCGCGGCGAAGAATTGCACGCAACGCTCCACACCTCCATGCCGTACAATGACCGGCATGGAACCTATTGCACACATACATACCGACCTGCCGCAGAAGTTCGGCATTCCGCGCAACAGCTTTTTGGCGCCCCATCTGCAGGGACGCATCGTCTTTGAGCCGGAATTTGCCTCCAACGCAGCAGTTGAGGGTCTGGATTCCTTCTCTCACCTATGGCTGCTCTGGCGCTTCGAAAACGGAACGCCCGGCGGCACGGCTAAGGATATTGCCGCCGACGCTAAAACACAGGACAGGTCCGGCACCAATGCCAAGTGGTCGAAAACTGTGCGCCCGCCGCGTCTGGGTGGAGCCGAGCGCGTGGGCGTGTTTGCCACGCGCGGTCCGTTTCGCCCTAATCCCATCGGTCTTACCTGCGTCAAGCTCGATCGCGTCGAGCTCACCGACAATGGTCCCATCATCCATGTGCTGGGGGCCGACCTGCGTGACGGCACGCCCATCTACGACATTAAGCCCTACATTCCGTTTGCGGACTGTCACCCGGATGCGACCGGCGGCTGGATTGAGGGTACTCCGTGGCAAGAGCTCGACGTCGAGTTCCCACAAGCGCTGCAAGACAAGGTCCCGCCCGCAAAGCTCCCCGGCTTGGTCGAGGTCCTTTGCCAAGATCCGCGCCGCGCGGGCAGCAAGCACGAGCCAAACCGCGTTTACCATTTGGCTTACGCCGGGCTCGACATATCGTTTACGGTCGACGGAGCCGGGTTGACGGTAACCGCCATCAACGACGCTCAAGACTAATCTGCCATCCGCCCGTATCCGTCAAAATCAACAGCAAACCCCATGCCAAAACCGCCCACGCTGGTGGACAATAACGCCTACCAAAACAATCAACTTTGCACGGGAGTTCAGCATGAAATACGACTTTAGCTCGCTTATCGACCGCCACGGCATGGACTCCATCGCCGTTGACTCTTGGGGCGAGATCCCCGGCATGGCTCCGAACGCACCCGACGAGGGCTTCGACCGCATCCCCATGTGGGTGGCCGACATGAATTTTGCCACGGTGCCCACGGTTCAGGAGTACATCATCAAGCGCGCTCAGCACCCCATGTTTGGTTACTTCAATCCGCGTCCCGAGTACTTCGATCGCATCATCGAATGGCAGAGGCGCCGCAATGGCGTTGAGGGCTTGGCACCGGAGCATATCGGCTACGAAAACGGCGTGCTGGGCGGTGTCGTGTCGACGTTGCGCGCGTATGTCCAGCCGGGCGATGCGGTGCTGGTCCATAGCCCCACCTACATCGGCTTTACCAAATCCATCGAAGCCGCGGGCTATCGTATTGTCCACAGCCCGCTTAAGCTCGACGATCAAGGCGTGTGGCGTATGGACTTTGAGGACATGGAGCACAAGCTCGCCCAAAACCACATCCATGCCGCGGTGTTCTGCTCGCCGCACAATCCCTGCGGCCGCGTATGGGAGCGCGACGAGATCGAGCGCGCCATGGACATCTATCGCCAGCACGATTGCGTGGTGATCTCGGACGAGATTTGGTCCGATATCATCCTGCCGGGGCACAAGCATATCCCGACGCAGTCGGTGAGCGAGGATGCCCGCATGCGTACGGTTGCCCTCTACGCGCCCAGCAAGACGTTCAACCTGGCGGGCCTGGTCGGCAGCTACCACATTGTCTACAACGAGACGCTGCGTGACCGCATGTGCGCCGTGTCCGACAAGACTCACTACAACGAGATGAATGTCCTCTCCATGCATGCGCTTATCGGTGCCTATCAGCCGCAGGGCTACGAGTGGGTGGACGAGCTCAACCAGGTGCTTGCCGGCAATATCGAGTACTTCTGCGATTACGTGGACGAGCATTTTGAGGGCGTGTCCTATTCGCGTCCGCAGGGCACGTACATGGTGTTTCTGGACTGCACCGAGTGGTGCCGCGAGCATGGCCGCGATATTCAGTGGCTGCTCGACGAGGGGGCGCGCGTGGGCGTGGGGTATCAGGACGGTCGTCCGTTCCACGGGCCCTGCCACATTCGCGTGAATCTGGCGCTGCCGCTTTCGCGCGTGAGGGAAGCGTGCGACCGCCTGGACCGCTACGTTTTTAATGCACGGTAAGCGTGCGCTGCATGTGGGCCTTCTGCCAAGTCGGCTAGAAGGCCCCACATGGTAAAGCATCTGTAGCAATTGGGCGCAGACCTGCTGAGAGGCTTACTTTTCTTGAATCTGCTTGCCGCAAAGATGCTCAATCGTAATCTCGTAGAGCTGGACGCCCTTAATGTCCTTGGCGATTTCCTCTTCGACTTCCTCGGCAGAAGGGTAGTACTTAAGGGCGAGCTGGCGGACTTTGTCCTCGATAAACGCGGGGGTGTCATTCGCCAGGCGACAACGGCCAAAGACGACGGTGCTCATAACGTAGGGAGCCCAGTCGCCGTCCTGGTACCACTCGTTTCCGTAAACGGTAAAGCAGACCTTGTCATCGCGCTTGAGTGCGTCGACCTTGTGGCCAGCCTTGGCGCCATGGAAATAAATCTTGTCGTGCTCGGCGTCAAAGAAGTAGTTGACGGGAATGGCGTACGGGTAGCCATCGTCGCCGTTGACGGCAAAGACGCCGCGCTTGCAGGTGGCGAGCAGTTCGCGCGCTTCCTCGTCGGTGATGGCGCGTTTCTTTCGACGTAAGGGCCTAAACATCGTTGGCTTCCTTTCTGGTCGTGCGTGGTTGCTGCAAAAACTATAGCGAAACGGATCCGTTTTTCTTGATGCGGGCGAGTATGTTTTTGAGCTTGTTAAAGTCGAGCGGTTTGGACAGATGGGCGTTCATGCCGGCATCGTGTGCCGCCTTGGCGTCCTCGGCAAAGGCATTGGCGGTGAGCGCGATGATGGGGATATCGGCTGCATCGACCTTCTCGCTCAGACGAATCGCGCGGGTTGCCTCATAGCCGTCCATGTCCGGCATCATAATGTCCATCAGGATCGCATCGAAGCTGCCGGCGGGATGCGATAGGTACAGATCGACGACCTCGTTGCCGTTGGCGGCGCGGGTGACCACGACGCCCTCGGATTCTAGCAGCGTCTGGGCAATCTCGGCATTCAATTCGTTGTCTTCGGCGAGCAGCACGTTCATGTCGGTGAGCGAGCAGTCGGGCGCACTCTCAACCGTATTCGCCCGCGCCTGGGGATTCTCGTCGATATCGAGCGGAATCTCCACGTAGAACGAGGTGCCCACATGGAGCTCACTGGTGACTTCGATGGTGCCGCCCATCAGTTCAATAAGCGACTTGACGATTGGCATGCCCATGCCGGTTCCTTGGAACTTGCTGCGCGCATCGTCACCTTCTTGGGCAAACGGCTCATAGATATGCTGTAAAAACTTGGGAGTCATGCCAATGCCGGTATCCGAAACGCTAAAGCAAAAGAGTGCGCGCCCGTTATCGAGTGGCTTGGTCTTTGAGCTAAAGGTGACGGAGCCGCCGTGCTTGTTGTACTTAATGCTGTTGTCTAACAGGTTGATCATGATCTGTCGGATATGGGTGGGACTGCCGATCATGTATGGCCCCGTGGCGTACGGCAGACTATTGTCCTGCATGGTGATGCCGTTACTGGACGCGCGGAGCTTGCACAGAACCAGCGTATTGTCACAGAGCTCTTTGAGGTTAAAAGGCGCATGCTCCAGTGTTAGCTTGCGGTCTTCGATTTTGCCCATCTCGAGGATGTCGTTGATCAGCGAGAGCAGGTGATTGGCGGCAACGCGCGCCTTGGCACGGCTCTCGCGGGCGACCTTGATATCGCCTTCCTTCAATTCCTCAATCTCGATAAGGCCCAGGATACCGTTGAGCGGCGTACGGATGTCGTGGCTCATGCGCGTGAGGAATGCCGTCTTAGCGGCGTTGGCAGCGTCGGCTTTTTTGCGCTCGGTTCGAGCGCGCACGAGCGCCCAGATGAGCAGGACGATGCCGACCGACAACATACCGATGAGGGTAGCGGCAATGGCGGTGCGGTTGCGAAAAAGGAATTGAAGCGTGTCTGATTCCTGGGTCGTGTACGACGTGGAGGAGTAATTGCTTGCGGAGAGCGATTCTCCGGCATTGATGATGCCCTTGTTGATGATTCCCAGCAGCTCGGGCTTTCCGCGCGAAATCCAGCACGAGAGCTCACAGGTGTCAGGGAGCTCGACCGTCTCGTAGTCCTTGAGATCATGACGGTCGCCGATGGTTTTTATGCGTGAGCTGGGAGCGACGATGCAGTGCGCCATTCCCTTCCTGAGGGCGTCGAACGCTTCATCGTCGGATTGGTATTCGGTCACGGTCGCTGTGGGGAACAGACTTTCAAGTGCATTTTTGTTGACAAACGATGATTTGGTACAGGCGATGTTCTGAAGGTCTTTGTTCAGGTCGCTGCCGGTGTGGATGGCGGTGAGGGATATGGTCCCCAACGATATCGACTGCACAACGCCTGATTGCTCGGCAAACCAGTAATCTCGGTATACCGGCAGCACAACGTCTATGCTTCCCTTTGACAGGGCTTTTGACATCATCTTGTAGCTATCAAAGGCGACGGTTTTGACCGTAATGCCAAATTTATCGTGCAACGTCGTCGCAAGCGATGCGAGCGAGCCTTCCATTTCGCCGTTTTCGTCTTCGTTGCAGTAGGGGAGTCTGCCCGTAATGTAGCCGAGCGTGATGGTGTTGTCATTTGTTTTGAGCCAGGAACGTTCGGGGCCGTTGAGCGATGATGAACCGCTGTTTTGGGCCGAGTAGTTAGATTTGACTTCGTCGATATAGCGTGGGTTGACGCGGGCGATTGCCGACATGGCGGCATTGATGTCGTCCATCAGGTCGGGGCGGCTTTTGGGGACGGCAAAATAGTAGTCGCTCGAACCAATGTAGAACATGGGGGAGGCGCTGGGTGACGAGGTCGTGTCGTTCATGATGATGGCATCGACCTCGTTGTTTGCGAGCGCGTCAAAGAGGGCACCGCCAGTGTTGATTTCTTTATAGGTGCAGGTAATGCCTTCGTTGGCGAGCCACTGCTGGCCAACGAAGGTTTGCATAACGCCGGGGTTGCAGCCGATGGTAAGGCCTTGGAGCGCTTGGGGGTCACCCTTGGCCAGATCGTCGCGATCGGGCTTGGCGTAGATGAAGTAGCGCTCGGTGCCCTCGGGGTTCGAGGAAAAGAGCAGCTTTTGGGCACGTTCCTCGGAGTAGGAGATGTTGGGCATGAGGTCGATCTCGCCCGCCTCGAGCATGTCCAAAAGCTCGGTGAAGGTGCCGGAGACGTATTCGTACCGCCAGCCGGGCGTGTAGTACGACAGGGTCTGGAGGTACTCGTAACCCCATCCCGAGAGACGCTCGCCCGGGGTGCCGTCCTGGAAGCCCTCGTTGTTGACGAGCCAACCAACGCGGACCGTCTTGACTGGCTGACTAGAGTCATCGGCAAAAGCTTGAACAGGCGCGATTGAACTCAGCACGGCAAGCGCGGCAAGCACAATGGTCAGGGCGCGACATATAACTGAACGAAGGGCAGTGGCAGCTCTCACATGTAATCCTAACGAATCGAGACATTACCGCATAAGGATACCAGCTCAGCCTGCCCAGTTGGCAGCTGTACCGCTAAACGCTCCCGCCCGGCAGCTGGGGACAGTCCCTTTCTGCCGGCACAAAAGGAACGTCCCTGGCTGCCGGTTGTGGGACAATACCGGGCGAACGTGATTGAGCGTCTGGGAAAAGGGGTCGCGATGAACAAGTTGAGGACGCTTGCCGATGTGCTGCGACAGGCTGGCTTTGCGCGCATCACGGGTCTGTTTCTTATCTTTTACCTGCTGTGCTCGACGGCTGTCTGGCTGTCCGAGCCTACGACCCTCACCTTTGGCGATGGACTTTGGTTTAGCTTCGAGACGGTCTCGACCATCGGCTTTGGCGACATTCCGGCCGAAACACCGGTTGCCCGCGCTATTACCGTCGTCTTGAGCGTTATTAGCATCTTCTACATCGCCATGCTCACGGGCGTGGCGGTGAACTACTGCAATACGCTCATCAAGATGCGTCAAAAGGACACCATGGCGCGCTTTATGGACGATCTTGAGCATTTGGAAGAGCTCGATCGCGACCAGCTCGCCGATCTGTCGCGCCGCGTGCGCGAATATCGGCGCCGCCAACGCTAGAGCGGGCGCCGCGCGTCACAATGAGGGGGACTGAATATGAATATCACCGTGTATCTGGGTGCCAGCGTCGGCAATGACCCGGCGTTTCTGCCCGCGGTGCAGGAGCTGGGCAACTGGATTGGCGCCAACGGCCAGGCGCTCGTGTACGGTGGGTCCAAGTCGGGACTGATGGGCGCTCTCGCCGATAGCGTACTCGAGGCAGGTGGACACGTGACGGGTGTTGAGCCGAGCTTTTTTATAGAGGCCGAATTTCAACACGACGGCATTGACGACCTCATCGTGACGAGTGATATGGCCGAGCGCAAAGCCAAGATGATTGAGCTCGGCGATGCGTTCATCGCCTTTCCCGGTGGCACGGGCACGCTCGAGGAGATTGCCGAGGTCATGTCCGCGGTGTCATTGGGGCACCTGAGCGCTCCGTGCATCCTGTATAACCTGGACGGTTACTACAACGACCTCAAGGCGCTGCTCGGGCACATGATTGATAAAGGGCTTTCGAGCCCGAGGCACCAGCACGGCATCTACTTTGCCGACGATTTGCGCGAGATTGTCTCGATTATCAACGGATGAGTCTTGAGCCTGTCCCACTATGGCTCCCAATGGTGCCGTTTGCGGCGCAGACGGTTGGCTCGTTCGGGCAACGCTCGCTCTACAATAAAACATAACTATGTCGACTTTGACCGCGGGAGGACCCGATGGATAACCTTGCCAAACCCACAAACCGCGCGCTGTTTTTAGTTAGCGTTGCTGTGACCGGTGCGTTCGCAGGTGCCGCGGTCTGGCTGTTCTTTTTTGCGATGGAGCACGGTATCGACTATCTGTGGACCGAGATTCCGCACGCGCTGGGCGTCGCTTCGCCCGAGCTCGCCAGCGGCCCGTTTGGCTTTTTGCCGTACCCGTTTTTTGTCTGCCTGCTGGGCGGCCTATTAATCGGTCTGTACGAAAAGATGACAGGCGCCAAGACCGATGACCTCAACCAGGTGATGGCTAAGGTTAAGCAAGACGGGCGCTACCCGTACGACAACCTGGGCAAGCTTTCGCTCGCGGCGTTGCTGCCGCTGCTGTTTGGCGGCAGCATTGGACCGGAGGCCGGTCTGACCGGTGTTATCGCGGGTCTGTGCAGCTGGGTCGGCGACCGTATGCGTTACTTTGGCGCCGAGTTTAGGGAGCTCACGCTGCTGGGCACCCAGGCTGCCCTGACGGCGCTCTTTACCGCGCCCGTCTTTGGCTTTGTAGCACCGCTTGCCGGTAGCGCCGACGGCCAGGGCGAAGACGCCGACGATGAGTCCACGTCCGGCGAGATCACCATCAAGCTACCCAAGGTGCAAAAGACCGTGGTCTATGGCATCGCGATTGCCGGCGGTCTGGGCACCTACCTGCTGCTTGGCCAGCTTGTGGGCGGCGGCATGGGCATGCCCAGGTTCGAGTCCGCCGAGGTGGGCAACCTGGAACTTGCCTGGCTCATTCCGCTGGCGTTGGTCGGCACCGTTTGCGGCTGGCTGTACTTTGTCTCCGAGCACGCAAGCGAGGCGCTGTCTCATGCAATAGGGGAGCGTCCTGTCGTCAAAGCCATGCTGGCCGGTCTGGCGCTCGCCATCTGCGGCACGGTCCTGCCCTACACCATGTTTGCCGGCGAGACCCAGGCCGACGTGCTCATGGAAACCTACCTGACCATTCCCGCCGGCGTGCTTATCGCGACCGGTCTTGTCAAAGCCATGCTGACCCCCGCCCTCATCAACCTGGGCTGGCGCGGCGGCCACTTCTTCCCGGTTATCTTCTCGGGCGTAAGCCTGGGCTATGGCCTTGCTATCCTCACCGGCGCAGATCCGGTCTTTTGCGTCGCCGTCTGCACGGCATCGACGATGGGTGCGGTCATGCGCCAGCCGGTCATGGTCGTGGGCCTGCTGCTCATGTGCTTCCCACTCAAAGGTATCGTCTGCATGATCATCGCCGCCGTTATCGCTTCCGGCATTCCGCTGCCCAAGCCGCTGCGCAAGTAGCGCGGTGGCGCACGCCGAGGACATGCCATTTGTCACGGATTTGCGGGGGGGGCGATCGCGTCCTTCGTGGATTGAGACTCGCGTGGCTACAGATCGCGTACTCGATAAACCTTGGTGCTGACGGTGCAGCTGATTACGCATAGCGCGAGGGCCAGTACGGCAATTCCTGCGCACAGACAGCCAAGGACGGCGGGATCGGGATTCGCTCCGGCAATCGACATGAGCCAGTTGCTGATGGGGTTGGAGGAACTCAACGTTGCCATGGTAAGGCACCCGAGCATGGCAAACAGGCCGACGGATAGGCGCAGCGCCTCCATGTGTCCAAATCGAAAGAACAGCGGCTGCGCCAAAAACACCATCATGAGGGAAATGAGCATCGAGGCTGCCGAGGCGATTGCGATTTCAAAGACCGTCTGTCCCGTCGAAGGAATGCCCGCGCTGTTGAAGAGCGGGATGGCGACGATACGCAAAAGCGTAGCTGCACATGCCATGACGGCGGAGAAGACAATAACGCTCAGGTAGCGTGCACAAATAATGTCTTTGCGCGAGAAGGGCAGCGTTGCCCGATAGCGCTCCCAGCCATTTTGATTGTCGAAGCCGGCCAGCGAGCTCATGACCATGATGGGCGACATGGCACTGACCGCGCAGGCGCCAGCGCTCATGCCGGAATCGCCATCCGACGCGTTGGCAAGAGTCAGCACGACGAAGATAAACAGGCCGACGCCCGCGATGCTCGGGATGAGCGTGCGAACGATGGCGAGTTCGGACATAAAGGCGCGTTTCATTTCGAAGCCCCTTTCAGCATGAGGCGCAGATAGTCATCAATGGTTGCCCGATCGCAGGGAATCTCGGGGAAGGCCTCGAGTGTTTCGCGACGGTTGGGTACGAGTACGTCCACGCTGTAGGCATGGCGGGCGGCGCGGGCACCTTCGACGCAAGCCATAAGCTCGGCGGCCTGTGCTTGGGTGCAGTGGGCGATGCCGGCTCGGTCGGTAATGTCCTCGCGCGGCAGGGCAAACACAATCGAGCCGTTATCGATGCAGATGACGCGGTCGGCAGCGCGATCGAGGTCGGACGTAATGTGGCTCGAGAGCAGCACGCTGTGCAGGCCGTCGGAAACAAAGGCGAGCAGCTCATCAAGCAGCTCCTCGCGTGCCATGGGATCGAGGCCCGCGGTGGCTTCGTCCAAAACGAGCAGCTTGGCCTTGTGGCTGAGTGCGCAGGCAAGCTGCAGTTTCATGCCCATGCCGCGGGAGAGGTCCTTGACCTTTGTCTTGGGATCGAGGCCAAATCGGTTGATGAATCGGGCGAACATTTCGCGGTCCCACGTGGGGTACGCTGGGCCTACGAGCGACTCGATCTGGCCCACCTTGAGCGTGGAGGGGAAGGGGCACGTGTCCAGGACAAGACCGATGTGGGAACGCAGGCAGCGCTGCGCCTCACCGGGTGCGTCGGCGCCACAGTGCTGCTCAAACAGGTGTACCTCGCCGGCATCGAGTTTGATAAGCCCAAGCGCGGCTCGAATCGTCGTTGTTTTGCCGGCACCGTTGGCACCCACAAAGCCGACGATCTGGCCAGGCTCCACGGCAAGCGTGACGTCGCGCAGCGAAAAACGGTCACTCACATGGCGTGAGATGCCTTTGAGTTCTAAAAGGTTTTGCATGGTATAGCCTTTCTTGCAGATGGCTACTGCATGGTTTCGGGGGCTACCAGGTCGAGCATCTCGTGCAGCTTGTCGCGCGTGACGCCCAGGGCCTCGGCTTGGCTTGCCGCTTTCGCGAGCAGCTCTTCGATATGGCAGAGCTGGTTTTCACGCAAGAGCTCTTGGTTGCCTTCGGCGACAAAACAGCCCTTGCCCTGCACGGTGCAGATAAAGCCGAGCTGCTCCAGGTCGGCGTAGGCGCGCTTGGTGGTGATGACGCTCACGCCAAGATCGCTCGCGAGTGCACGGATGCTGGGGAGTTTGGCTCCCGCAGCGAGTGCGCCCGAGAGTATCTGTGCTTTAACCTGCGAAGATATCTGCTCGTAGATGGGCTTGTCGCTCGAATTGGATAGGATGATGTCCACAGCGGCTCCTTAGCTGATGGGCTACACGTGTATATAACCGGTAAGCACAGTATATATACACTATATACAGTTATGCAAGAGACAAATACGGAATAGCCCACCGGCGCCGCGCTTGCTCCAAAACAATCTCAATTTGTAACACCTGGGTCCGTTTTGGGTCGCCTTCTGTTACAGATTGAGATGTTATTTGCCCGCCTGCCTATTTGTCTCAATCTGTAACAGTAAGAGTCGATTTGCGCGGCTAGATGTTACAGAACGAGACATTGGCCACCCGTCTATCCTTATATCTCAATCTGTAACATCTGGAACCGGTTTGGACGGCTACCTGTTACAGATTGAGATTTTGCTGGCGGACCCCATTTGGTTGTCTCAATCTGTAACAACTGGAGAAGTTTTTGGCTGCTAGATGTTACAGATCGAGACAAACTGCTGCGGAGTGCCGCCATCGACTGCTACCCTAGGCCCCAACTGATGAATTTGTCCTGATAGGTGCCCTATGGCGGGATTTCGCGGCTACAATAGTGCGGTTACATCGACGTAATGCACTCAATGCAAGAAAGGACCCGCATGGCAAGCCTGTCGGATGAAATCTCGTCGCGCCGCACATTCGCGATCATCAGCCACCCGGATGCTGGTAAGACCACGCTTACCGAGAAGCTGCTGCTCTATACCGGCAGTATCCAAACTGCCGGCTCGGTCAAGGGCAAGAGCTCGGCCAAGCATGCCGTCTCGGACTGGATGGACATCGAGAAGGAGCGCGGTATTTCCGTTACCTCCTCGGTGCTGCAGTTCACCTACAACGGCGCCTGCGTCAACATCCTCGATACACCCGGTCACCAGGACTTCTCGGAGGATACCTACCGTACCCTTATGGCCGCCGACGCCGCGGTCATGGTCATCGACGGCGCTAAGGGCGTCGAGGCCCAGACCAAAAAGCTCTTTAAGGTCTGCACGCTGCGCCACATTCCCATCTTTACCTTTGTGAATAAGCTCGACCACGAGGCTCGCGACCCGTTTGAGCTCATGGAAGAGATCGAGAATGTCCTGGGCATCAATACGTATCCCATGAACTGGCCGATCGGCAGCGGCCGCAACTTCCGCGGCGTGTTCGATCGTCAGACTCGTCGCGTCATTGCCTTTGAGGGCGACGGCCACGCCAACGCCACCAAGAAGGTCGCCGAGGTCGAGGCCGAGCTGGGCGATCCTTCCATGGATGAGCTCATCGGCGAGGAGAACCATAAGAACCTGATGGACGACATCGAGCTGCTCGATGGTGCCGGCGACGAGCTCGACTTGGATGCCGTGGCCTGCGGCAAGCTGAGCCCGGCGTTCTTTGGCTCGGCGCTCACCAACTTTGGCGTGGAGCCCTTCCTCAAGGAGTTCCTGCGTCTGGCCCCGACGCCGCGCGCCTATACCGATACGCTCACCAGCGAACCGGTCGATCCCTGCCGCGACGACTTTAGCGGCTTTGTGTTTAAGATCCAGGCCAACATGGACAAGAATCACCGCGACCGCATCGCCTTTGTGCGCATTTGCTCGGGCAAGTTCGAGCGCGGCATGGATGCCTTCCACGTGCAGGGCAACCGCAAGCTCAAGCTTGCCACCGGTACGTCGATGATGGCCGATGACCGCGCGATTGTTGACGAGGCGTACGCGGGCGATATCGTAGGCCTGTTCGACCCGGGTATCTTTAGCATCGGTGACACCGTGTGCTCCGGCAAGCGCCACGTGCAGTATCCGCAAATCCCGACGTTTGCCCCCGAGATGTTCGCTCGCATTACGCAGGTCGACACGCTCAAGCGCAAGCAGTTCGTCAAGGGTATGGAGGAGCTTGCCCAGGAGGGCGCCATCCAGATCTTCCGCGAGCTGGGCGCCGGCATGGAGAGCGTCATCGTGGGTGTGGTCGGCGTGCTGCAGTTTGAGGTGCTCGAGCGCCGCCTCAAGGCCGAGTACCGTGTTGAGGTTCGTCGCCAGCCGCTGCCCTATACGGACATCCGCTGGATCCAGAACGACCCCGACACCATCGATATCCCGGCCCTTTCGCTCACGCGCGACACGTTGCGCGTCGAGGATATGCGCGGTGGTAAGCTGCTGCTGTTCACGAGCCCGTGGAACGTGGATTGGGCAACCGACCACAACCCCGATCTTATCCTGTCGGAGTTTGGCAACGTAGCCTTTTAACGCATCGGCGCGGTGGCCCTGTGGGGCTGCCGCGCCGCTTGCTTGCCTGATGCCGTGTGAGCGGCTATCATACCCACCGTCGTCTCAAGACCGGGGCGTCCGAGCAGTTCGGGTCCGATATCCTGCTCGTAAAACCTAAAACCAAAGGAGTACATAATGATCAAGAAGGTCATGGAGGACTACAAGGTCCTGTTGCGGAGCATTCCCGCGGCAACGGTTTCGCTGTTTTTCGTGAGCGTCATCATGATGAACCTGCTGGCCAACAAAGAGCTTATCAGCCTGCCGTATCTGGCACTCGATTGCGGCTTTGTGGTGAGCTGGGTTTCGTTTTTGTGCCAGGACATGATCTGCAAGCGCTTTGGCGCCAAGGCATCCATCAAAATCTCCATCCTCGCGCTGGCAGTCAACCTCGCCGTGAGCCTGTGCTTTTGGGCATGCTCGCTCACGCCCGGCATGTGGGGCGCCTACTACGACACGGGCATGATCGAGGTCAACACTGCCCTTAACGCCACCATCGGCGGCACCTGGTACGTGGTGCTGGGCTCTTCGCTGGCAATGCTCGTTTCTGCCGTGGTTAACTCCACGCTCAACCAGTCGCTTGGCCGTATGCTCAAAAAGAATAACTTTGCGAGCTTTGCCTTCCGCTCCTATGTGTCCACGGGTGTTGGCCAGTTTATCGACAACTTGGTCTTTGCCATCGTGGTGAGCCACACCTTCTTTGGTTGGACCTGGGTGCAGGTCCTTATGTGCTCGCTGACCGGCGCTGTTGCCGAGCTGCTGTGCGAGGTCTTCCTGAGCCCCGTGGGCTACAAGGTCGTGCGCGGTTGGGAGCGCGAGAACGTGGGTGCCGAGTACCTCGAGCGCCACGCAACCGCCTAAGGAGCAAGTATGCGGGTTTTGATCACGGGCGCTTCGGGCGGTATCGGAGCTGCGTGCGTGCAGCGCTTTTTGGATGAGGGCCACGAGGTCGTGGGCTTTGATCTGCTGCCGGCGACGATCGAACACGAGCGCTACCGCCATCTGATTGTTGATGTCCGCGAGCCTAACTCGTTTCCAGGCGACCTTGAGCCTCAGGTAATCGTGAACGTTGCCGGTACGCAGGATTCGGCCGATGACATCGCCGCCAACCTGTGTGGCACCATCAACGTGACCGAGCGTTACGCCTTTGTGGGGGAGGGGCTTGCCGCCAAGCCGGCGCCGGCTATCAAATCCGTGGTCAATGTGGGGTCGGCGAGCGGGCATACGGGATCGGAGTTTCCCGCCTATGCCGCCAGCAAAGGCGGCGTTATCGCCTACACCAAAAACCTTGCAAATCGCCTGTCACCGCAGGCCATCGCCAACAGTGTGGACCCGGGTGGCGTTATCACGCCGCTCAACCGTTGTGTGATGGAAGACGAGCACCTGTGGAACCAGATTATGGAGCTCACGCCGCTTAAACGCTGGGCTACCGCCCAAGAGATCGCCGAGTGGATCTACTTTGTGGGCGTGACCAACCGGTTTATGACCGGGCAGAGCCTGCTGATCGATGGCGGCGAGGCCGGCCGCACACAATTTATTTGGCCCGAGTAACAAAACGCGCCCGATGGCAAGATTGGGCGCGTTTTTGATGTATCGATTTTTAGCCGAGGCAAGTCCAGTTGACGGGGGTCGAGCCGTGCTGTTCGAGTAGCCGATTGGCTGCCGAGAAGGGGCGCGACCCCATAAAGGCGGGGAGTTCTGCCGTGGCACGGTTAGCCGAAAGCGGTGAGGGGTGCGTGGAGGCCAGGCAGAACTTGCCGGTCGCCTTGCCCGCGCCGGTCGCGGCGAGCTTGCCTTCGACCATCTGCTGGGCAAAGCGGCCCCATGCCAAAAAGACTACCGGCTGGGGCAGCTGGCAGCAGCGTTCAATAACGTAGTCGGTGAGCGCGCTCCAGCCCAGCTTGGCGTGCGAGTTCGCGGCATGCTCGCGCACGGTGAGCGTGGTGTTGAGGAGCAGGACGCCCTGTTGTGCCCATGGGGTTAGGTCTCCCGTGGCGGGAATGGGGCAACCCAGATCGGCTTTGAGCTCCTTATAGATGTTGCGCAGGCTCGGCGGCAACTTGGTTTGCGTCGCAGGGACCGAGAACGACAGCCCCATGGCCTGGTTGGGCCCGTGATAGGGGTCTTGACCCAGGATGACAACCTTGACCTGGTCGGCCGGCGTATAGGCGAGGGCATTGAGGATGTCGTCTTGTGCCGGGTAGATGGTTTGCTCGGCACGCAAAAGGGCGATGCGCTCGAGCAGCTGGTTCGTAGTGTCACGTACCGGCTGCGGCGCATCGCCCAACCAAGTTGCTATGTTGCGGTCGCGGGTTGCGGTGTCCATGGGGCTCCTTTATGGCAGATGCTCTGTTGGCATCTATTGTAAAGGCGCACCGGTTGCCTTTATGCCGCGGCAACAAAAGGTGAGGCGCTTACGAGGCTCGCTCGGGCGTTCCTGCCATGTGGGCGTGGTCGTGAGCGTGCGCATGAAGTCGCGGAAGCTGCACGGTTGCCACTATGACGCCGGTGAGGATGAGAGCGGCGCCAAAGAAGGCGATGGGGCTCAGGACCTCGCCGACCAAGAAGAACGAGAAGACAGCGGAGCAGACCGGCTCGAGCGAGAAGGCGAAGCCGGTGGTCTCGGCGGGCACGTGGGGCTGCACGAGCGTCTGGGTGATAAAGCCGTAGGCAGAGCAAATGAGTGCGAGCGCGACAACAACCACGATCTCGCTGGGCGTACTGGGAAGTGTGAAACCGCCAAAGACGCATGCGGCAATGCCCGAGAACAGGCCGCCAAAGCCCAGCTGCCAAACGCCCAGGGACAGCGGATCGACTTCTTCGACAAAGCGCTTCGCCACAATGATATGGCCGGCATAGACAAAAGCGGAGAGCAGCATGATGAGCGCGCCCGGGTTCAGGCTGGTGAAATCGGCGCCCGAGAGCAGCAACATACCGCAGGTGACGATGGCGGTGCCGACGAGCACTTTGCGCTCGGGGGCGCGACGCAGCAGGGCTGCGTTGGCAAACGGCACGATTACGACTGTCAGGCTCTGCAAAAAGCCGGCGGTGGAGGCGGAGGTGAGGCTGGAGCCCAGGCACATGCACGTGAGCTCGGTTGCCATGATGGCACCGATGATGGCGGCGCGGACCATAAGGTCGCGGTTGATGCGAAACGCGTGCTTGTGGAAGAGCAGCAGACAGGCCGCAAAGGCGATGATGCAGCGCAGCGCAACGATGCTCGTGGCGTTCATGCTGTCCATGCCGATCTTCATGAGGGGGTACGAAAAGCCCCATGCGACGGGAACAGAAAATGAGAGCGCGATTGCTTTTTTGCGATCCATGGGACTCCTTTTGTTACAGAACGGTTTCGCAAAAAGGATTCTGCTCCCAGATGTGGATGTAGTAAAGCGAATGTATCTTCAGTATGATTAAGAAATACTAAAGTTGGTGCGAAAAGCGCTGGCAAAACGTTTTACGGCTGCATTGATGTGGAGGCATGATGGCATCGCGGTATCAGATTGTTTGTATGGTGGTCGATCGCGGCAGTCTTAAGGGCGCGGCGGACGAGCTGGGCTATACGCAAAGCGCGGTGAGCCAGGCCGTCAAGGCGCTCGAGCGCGAGCTGGGCACCACGCTTATCGAGCGCGGTAAGCAGGGTGTGTCGCTTACGCGCGATGGCAAACAGTACCTGCCGTATTTGCGACAGATTGTGACTGCCGAGGCTGAGCTCGAGGGCAAGCGCCAGGAACTGCTGGGGCTTTCGTCGACTGATATTCGCATTGCGACGTTTACCAACGTGAGCCGTACTGTGTTGCCGCGCGTGATCCGCGACTTTGGTGCGCTGCACCCGGGCGTACGCTTTACCCTCAAGCAGGGCGATTACACGCGCAACGCTCAATGGGTGCACGATGGCGTGGTTGATTTTTGTTTTACGGCGCGCGGATTTACCGCGGGGCTCGAGAAGCGCGTGGTCTATCACGATGAGTTGGTGGCGCTGTTGCCGGCCGCGCATCCGCTGACGGCAAAGGAAAAGGTGACGCTCGCCGACCTGGCGTCCGAGCCGTTTGTGCTACTGGATGAGGGCGAACAGAGCCTGGTGCTCGATGCATTCGCGGCGCATGGGCTGTCGCCGCACGTGACGAGTGAGGTGACCGACGACTACACCATCATGGCGATGGTGGAGGAGGGCCTGGGCGTGAGCATGCTCTACCGTCGTACTGTGGAGGGCATGCGAGCCGATATTTGTGTGCGGCCCATCGTGCATGCCCCCTCGCGTGACGTGGTGGCCGCATGGCGCAGCTGGGACACCATGCCCATCGCCACGAGGCGCTTTATCGACTATATGAGCTCGCATATTGTCAATTAATGACTGGCGTGGCGTTGAGCGCGGTGTTTAGCGGGCTGTCGCTTTGGCTTGGGTGGCGCGATAGGTGCGTGCCGGGTGGCAAAGTAGTACCGCCACGACCATAAAGAACGCCGTGGTGCCCAGGCTGATGGGGTAGACCATCATGATGTTCGCAAAGGTGCGGAAGTGCGGGAACACGCAGAACACCCAATAGAAGCGGATGCCGCAGACACAGATCATGGTGATGAGGGCGGGCGTGAGCGAGATACCAAAGCCGCGCAGGTAGCCGGACATGTTTTCGTAGAACATGCTAAAAGCGTACGCCGGGAAGATCGAACACACGCGGATATAGCCGATCGAGACGATGTTGGGGTCGCTGTTGAACAGCGACAAGATCTCGCGCCCCAGGCCGACAATAACGATGATCGTGGTGAGTGCAACGATGCCGCCTTCGACCAGGCAGACCTTGAGCGTCTTGGTGCAGCGGCCGATCTGGCGGGCACCGTGGTTTTGTCCCACAAAGGTGGTGCACGCCTGGCTAAAGCTGTTGAGCAGGTTGTAACACACGTACTCCAGACTCATGGCGGCGCTCGATGCCGCCATGACCTCGGTGCCCAGGCTATTGATGGCAGACTGGATGATGATGTTGGCGACGGCAAAGACGGCGCTTTGGATGCCGGCGGGCAGGCCGATCTTGACGATGCGCTTGAGGGCGACGGGGTCGATAGCCAAGTCGCGCGGGGTGACGCGGACGACGGAGTCGGTCTTGAGCAGGCGGATAAAGAGCGTGGCGGCGCTAACGGTGTAGGCGATGGCGGTGGCGATGGCGACGCCTGCGACGCCCCAGTGGAGTACGGGGACAAAGATGAGGTCCAGGCCAATGTTGAGGACGGTGGACACGGCAAGCGCCTGCAGCGGCATGCGGGTGATGCCGACGGAGCGGAAGATCGCGGCCTCAAAGTTGTAAAGCAAAATCGAGGGCATGCTGAGCAAAAAGACGCGTAGGTAGAGCGAAGCGAGCGGCATGGTTTCGGCGGGAACGTTGAGCGCGGCGAGCATGGGCTCGGCAAAGATTTCGCCCAGCGCGATGACGACAAAGCCCACGAGTGCCATGAGAATCGAGGTGTGGACGGCGCGTTTGACCATGTTCTGATCGTTGCGGCCGATAGCGTTGGCGATGACCACGTTGGAGCCAAGTGACATGCCGATAAACAGGTTGAGCATAAGACTGGTAAGCGGAACATTGGAGCCGACCGCCGCCATGGCGAGGGTTCCCTGGTCGCCCGAGAAGTTACCGATAATGACCGTGGCGATGAGGTTCGACAGCTGCTCCAAGATGCTCGTGGCGGCCACGGGGAAGGCGAACAGGGGAACATTGCGCCACAGCGAGCCGGTGGTCATGTCAATGTGCTTAGATGCGGTGTCAGCCATACGCTCTCAATCTCTAACATGCTATTTTGTGCTTATTTGCGCAGACGATGATACTCCTAATCGACTAGTCATGGGGGACGTTCTAAAACGACTAGTCATTCAAGAACGTCTCCAATGACTAGGTGGGGAAGGCGTGCGACAATGGTGGGCGTTGTGTAGTCCGCGCTAAGGAGTTGCCATGTTGTTGTGTCCCGTTTGCCATGAGCCGTTGGTGGATGACGAACGCGGTGCTGTGTGCGCGGGCGGACACCGGTTTGACCGTGCGCGCGAGGGCTATCTATATCTGCTGCGCTCGTCCAAGAGCGGCGACTCCATGGGCGATCCCAAGTCGCAGGCACGCAGCCGTCGCGACTTTCTGAACCGCGGTTACTATGCGCCGTTGCGCGATGCGATGGTCGAGCTGGTGCGCAAGCAGGCGTCTGGGCGCGCTGCGTCTACGAATGGCCCCATGACGCTGCTCGATATTTGCTGTGGCGAGGGCTACTACACCAGCGCCATGGGCGCGGTGCCGGGCGTGGACGCTTACGGGTTCGATTTGGGCAAAGAGATGGTGCGCCTTGCCGCCAAGCGCGGCGATGCGACCTACTTCGTGGCCAACATGAAGGACATCCCCGTGGCTGATGGCGCCTTCGATATGGTGACCGAGCTCTTCGCTCCCTTTAACGAGCGTGAGTTTGCCCGCGTGCTGGCTCCCGAGGGCTCGCTCTACACCGTCGTGCCAGGTGCCCGTCATCTGTTTGGGCTTAAGGAAGTGCTCTACGACACGCCGTACCTTAACGATGAGAAGCTGCCGCAAACAACGGAGCTCAAGCTGGTTGGAACGCAGCGGGTGTCTGCGAATATTACGCTTCAGACCCAGGACGACATCGAGGCGGTGTTCCAGATGACGCCGTACTACTACCGCACACGCCCTGCCGACAAAGAGCGCCTGGCAAATTTGGACACCCTTCAAACCGACATTGACTTCATCATCGCCGAGTACCGCCACAGCTAACAACCTGCCAAAAAGGGACAGGTTTATTTTGGTAGGTTTTATCTGGGCAAACGTAAAGGGCCGACCGCGTTGCTACGCGATCGGCCCTTTTTATCGGCGTATATACCAGAGTCGCTGAGCGATTGACACGGATGCGGCTTAGCTCAAACGGTCCATGCCCTCTTTCTTGACGCGGTTGGCGAGTACAAAGTAGATAATGCTGACAATCAAGCCGGTAAAATCGGGGATGCTTGAGCCGGTCCCACCCAAGAGGGGCAGGGAGAGGAGCAGACTGATGACCGAACATGCTAGGCAGACGATGGACCAGATCCAGACAACGCCAGCCTTGGCGGGATTATTTGCCGCGCGGATACCAAAGACAGCGGTCACAATTTCGACGATGCCCAATACGATGACGACGACGCAAGAGACGATCATGGCACCCGTGATATCGCCTGCCGCGCTGCCCGCAAAGAGCGCTGTAGCACCCATGCCTGCGCTTAGAATGCCGACGACAAAGAAGAAGAACGATAGGATTTTGAGTAATTTGCAGGCGTTGCTCATGGCTGGTCCTTTCGATGCGGGCGCGGAGAATCAGTCGCACCCAGGTTGTGGCACATATCGTGAAGCACATTGTAGTTCAACGGGGCGATGCATGCGTTTGAAAGTGTCTCTTGCCTGTACGGTCCAACCTTTCAAAAAGGAAAGCTGGACGTAAGCCAAATCGATGGCGGCTCATGTGCGGCGCTGAGATGATGAGGCTGTAACAAGGAGCTGGTCTCAAGGAGGAGCCATGATGTACGGAGCAGGGCAAGTGCGTGAGCCGCGGTCGTTGGGAAGGCGCATGGGTGATTCCGTGATCGCTGCTGTGTGCACGGGATTGATGGCGGTGCTTTGCATTGGGATGCTGTGGGCCATGTCGCATGTGGGACAATAGCGGACGGTTGGGTGCCGACATAAACGGTGCCCTGCGTATTCGTTTTGCTTGTTAAGGAGTGTCCATGGGCGTCGTCGATCCCTTATCTGTTGCTCGGGCCGCGGGGCTTGAGCTGATCGGGAAGCCCGAGGGCCTCACGCTCACCGACGGCACGATGGAGCTGCGCGCCGATTTTGGCCGCATGCTGCCGCGACTCAAGCAGGGCCGTCTGCAGCAAGAGCTGTTGGTAAAGGCTGCGCGCACAAAGGGCATCGAGCGACCATGGGCAATTGACGCTACGGCAGGCTTTGGCGAGGATTCGCTGCTGTTGGCGGCCGCGGGCTTTACCGTCGATCTGTATGAGCAGGACTGCGTGATCGCGGCGCTCCTTCAGGATGCTTTGGAGCGCGCGGCGGATGATCCGGCGCTTGCGGCTGCCGTGGCACGCATGTGCTTACATGCGGGCGAGGACAGCATTGCGGGCCTTCGTCAAACCGTCGAGCTGGTCGAGCAGGGCGAGCTCGCAGCACCCGACGTGGTGTACCTGGATCCCATGTTTCCCGAGCGCACCAAGAGTGCAGCGGTCAAAAAGAAGTTCCAGCTCCTACATCATCTGGAGCAGCCATGCGCCGACGAGGAATCGCTGGTCGAGGCGGCGCTTGCTGTGCATCCGCGCAAGGTCGTTATCAAGCGGCCGGTAAAGGGCCCGCTGCTTGCCGGCGTTAAGCCGAGCTATCAACTTGCGGGCAAGGCCGTTCGCTACGATGTTTTGGTGCCGCCGCGCCCGTAGCTTGTGTGCGATGGCTGGCGCTCCGTCAGTGCCGTGCCAATGTGGGGTCTATTTCCAAGGGTGCGACGTCAAATGCCAGCCGCCGCAGTATTCGCATTTGTAGCAGGCCAAGCCACGCCGCCCGCGGTTTTCACATTCGGCCATAACAGCCTCGGCCTCGGCGCGCGTGTCGTAACGGTTTTTGCGCTCGCACGACTTGTAGCGCCAGGCCTCATCGCGCTCGGCGTCCAGGGCGTCGCGGCGCTCGTCTTCGCGCGCAAACAGGTCACTCATATCGCCGCCCGTGGCAGCGCCTAAAAACTCGCTTTTGGCTTTTGACCAAGCGGCTCGCTTTTTGCTCCCCATCTGCTTCGCGCCCCTCTCCAAACGTTGGTATCATTGCTCAATCAAAGTGATACCAATAAACGTGAGGCCGCCGCGTGATGATCAGAAAAACCCTCGATACCGACATTCCCGCCGTCATGGCTGTCTATGACGCGGCCCGCGCCTTTATGCGCGCGCATGGCAACGCCACGCAGTGGCCCGAGGGCACGCCTTCTGCCGAGCAGCTGGCTGCCGATATCGCTGCCGGTGGCAGCTATGTGTGTGAAGTCGACGGCCGCGTGGTGGCGACGTTTGCCTTTTTACCGGGCCCGGACGAGTGCTATGACGTAATTGAGGACGGTCAATGGCGTAGCGACACTCCGTACGCCGTGCTGCACCGTGTGGCATCCGACGGCACCGTGCACGGTATCGCGGCTGCGATGTTTGCCTTTGCCAAGGAGCGTGCCGATCACCTGCGCATCGACACGCATCAGGACAACCTGCCCATGCAGGGCGCGAGCCTCAAGGCGGGGTTTGAGCGCGCCGGCATCGTGTATGTGTCCGACGGTACACCGCGTGTTGCGTTTGACTGGCTGCGCGAGGCATAAGAGCGGGGACGCGTATCAACAATTTGCACGAACGAAAATGGCCCCGGGTGGGGCCATTTTCGTTCGCTGGCTGTTTTGCAAGCCGGCTTTCGCAAGGCGCGAACCTACGAAAATCGCCGCGCGGCAACGCAGGGCGATGAGCTCGGTCGGGGGATAGGGCCCGCTTCGCCCGCCGGCCCGTAAATTGTATCATCCAGTGTGGAATGAGGACGCCCGTTGCCGCGTGCGATGGGCTTGCAATAAGAGGAGAGCCATGTCGAAGCAAGCGGTCGTTGGAATCTTGGCGCATGTCGATGCCGGCAAGACCACGTTGGCCGAGGCCATGCTATTCAACGCGGGCCGCATTCGCAAGCGCGGCCGCGTGGACGATGGCGATTCGCATCTGGATACGAACGAGATTGAGCGCGAGCGCGGTATTACGATCTTCTCGTCGCAGGCTGTGCTCGACCATGGCGATACCCACGTCATGCTCGTGGATGCACCAGGGCATGTCGATTTTTCAGCCGAGGCGGAGCGCACGCTGCGCGCACTCGACTACGCGATTTTGGTTGTGGGCGCCAACGACGGCGTGCAGGGGCATACCGAAACCCTGTGGCGCCTGCTTGCGCGCTATGAGATCCCGACGTTCATCTATATCAACAAGATCGATTTGGAGAATCCCGGCCGCGATGTTTTGCTGGCACAACTTGGGCAACGTCTTTCCGAGGGCTGCCTGGATGCCAACGAATTGTTGGCGGGCGGCGCCGTTCAGGAGGACGCCGCTGCGTTAGACGAGGCGGCGCTCGACGAGTTTCTTGAGGCGGGTGAGCTTTCCGTCGCAACGCTGTCGCGCATGGTCGCCGAGCGCAAGCTCTTTCCCTGCTTTGCCGGCTCGGCGCTCAAGGACCAAGGCGTGGGCGAGCTACTCGACGGTATGTGCACTCTGATGTACGAGCGAACATGGCCCCAGGAGTTCGCCGCGCGTGTCTACCGCGTGAGTCGTGGAGACCGTGGCGAGCGCTTGGCTTGGGTTAAAGTGACCGGCGGCACGCTGCATGCCAAACAGGTGATTAACGGACGTTCCGGTGCCGAGGCATGGGAGCAGAAGATCGACCAGGTACGCATCTATAACGGCGAAAAGTATGAGCTTGCCCAGGAAGTTGCCGCTGGCGGTATTTGTGCCGTGACGGGTCTTGCGGACGTTCGCCCGGGGGACGCCCTGGGCGCAGAGCCCGCGGGCGATGCGCCCGTCATTGCGCCAGTTCTCACCTATGCGGTGCTGCCGAACGAGCACGATGTCCATACGGTGTTCCAAGCGCTGGCCGAGCTTGCCGACGAGGATCCCATGCTCGGCGTAAGCTGGAATACGCATCTTGAGCAAATACATCTGCAGCTGATGGGCGCCGTGCAACTCGAGGTCGTGCAGCGGGTGTTGGCCGATCGCTTTGGCCTTTCGGTTTCGTTTGAGTCTGGCGGCATCCTCTATAAGGAGACTATTTCGCAGCCGGTCGAGGGCATGGGCCACTTTGAGCCACTGCGCCACTATGCCGAGGTGCATCTGCGTCTGGAGCCGTTGCCAGCGGGTTCGGGCGTGCAGTTTGGCACCGTGACCTCGACCGACGAGCTCGATCTTAACTGGCAGCGTTTGGCACTCACCAACGCCATGGAGCGCGATCACCTGGGCGTGCTGACCGGCTCGCCCATCACCGATGTGCGCATTACGCTCACGGGCGGCCGCGCGCATGCCAAACACACCGAGGGCGGCGATTTTCGCCAGGCCACGTACCGCGCGATTCGCCAGGGTTTGATGCAGGCGCGTGAGGCCGGCGCGGCGGTGCTGTTGGAGCCGTGGTACCACTTTGAGCTCGAGGTGCCGGGGGAGTGCGTGGGCCGGGCGCTCTCGGACGCCACGCGCATGGGTGCCGAGTACGAGTCGCCGACGATGACAGGCGACCGGGCGAAGCTTGTGGGTCGCGTGCCGGCTTCCGAGGTGCAGGATTACGCGCTGGAGGTGGCTGCCTACACGAGCGGTCGCGGGCATCTGTACCTAGAGTTCGCCGGCTATGCGGCTTGCCATGATGCCGAGCGCGTAATCGAGGCTGCCGCCTATGAGCCAGAGGCCGATCTGCCCAACACGCCCGATTCGGTCTTTTGCTCTCACGGCGCCGGTTACACGGTCAAATGGTACGACGTACCCGCCGCGGCGCACGTAAAGGTCGATCCCGCTACCTTCCGCCCCTGGCGAGCAGCAGACGCCGAGTTTTTCGGCCATAGGTGATAGAAGGGCGGCCCTTTTGTCACCTGCTGTTGGTATAACTCGGTATAAGTTGGTATAACTATTACCAGGGTTTGCCAATCCGAGGAGGCCGACATGAATCCAAATCCCTTTAAGCCCACGGCTGGCAAGCGGCCTCCGATACTCATCGGTCGCGAGTCGGTCATCGAAGATTTCGAGGAAGGGCTCGATAATGGCGCCGGAGCGCCGGGCAGGCTCATGCTCATTACGGGAAACCGCGGCTGCGGCAAGACGGTTCTCCTGCGGGAGCTGCAACGTCTGGCCAGCGAGCGCGGATGGGCGGTTGTCTCCGATTCCGCTTCGCTTGGCTTATGCGACCGCTTGGCCGACGCGCTTCGCTCGAATAAACCCGTTGTGACGTCAATGGAGTTCGGTCCGTCGTTTGGTCGGATGTCGGTCGAGGCGGCGCGGGCAAAGGGCGAGACGTTGCGAGGGCTGGTCAACAAGCGCCTTAAGAAGCTCGGTCCAGGCAAGGGCATCCTGTTTGCGATTGACGAGGCGCAATCGGCGTCTATCGAGGAACTGGCGGCTCTTGCCGTTCTCTATCAGCAGGTGCTCGGAGACCAGGATGCCACGGGCTTGCCCGATAGCGACCAGCGCGGTCTTGCGCTGGTGTTCGCCGGCTTACCCAGTATGGTTGACGACCTGCTCGAAGAGCCGAGCGTGACGTTTTTGCGGCGTGCCCAGCAGCGTACGCTGGGGGCGATATCTTTGCCCAAGGTGCGCGATTCATATGTCCGGACGGTCAAAGACGCTGGTCTTTACGTTGACGCGGAGACGGCGGACCTTGCGGCGCGCAAGAGCATGGGGCATCCCTACATGGTTCAGCTGGTGGGCTATTACATGTGGCGGTCTGCTGTCCGGCGTGGCTCGCAGGTCATTGAAGAGCGCGATGTCGAGGATGGTCATGCGGATGCCGTCTCCGAGTTCTACGAAGCGGTTGACGCGCCCCTGTATTACGGGCTGCGCAGTCCGCAACGCCTCTTTATCGAGGCTATGGCTGCTGATGAGGGTAAACCGACGCGCATGGCGGATATCATTGAGCGTTGCGATCGCACCCAGAGCTGGGCGAGTAAATATCGCGCAAGCCTGATTCGCGAGCGCGTCATCGAGGCTGCTGGATACGGCCTCGTCCGGTTTACCGTGCCCATGCTGGGCGAGTATATCCGCGACCGCATTTTATGGCACGAGTAGGGTGATAAAGGTGACGGAACAGAAGATGAGCCCGCAGGCTATCGAGGTGCGTGGCGCGCGTGTCCACAACCTCAAGGACATCGATATCGATATCCCGCTGGGAAAGCTCGTGGGTATTGCCGGCGTGTCGGGCTCGGGCAAGAGTTCGCTGGCGTTGGGCGTCCTCTATGCCGAGGGCTCGCGTCGTTACCTGGAGGCGCTCAGCACCTATACTCGTCGTCGCCTGACGCAGGCTGAGCATGCCCAGGTAGACGAGGTACTGCATGTGCCGGCGGCGCTCGCGTTGCATCAACGCCCCAGCGTGCCAGGTGTGCGCTCGACCTTTGGCACCATGACCGAGCTCAACAATAGCCTGCGTCTGCTCTTTAGCCGTTGCGCCCATCACGTGTGCCCGCACTGCGGGGCGCGCGTGGAGCCGAGCCTTAACGTTGCCGCTGGCCTGTCGCTCACGTGCTCCGCATGTGGTCGCGAGTTCTACGCGCCGAGCGCCGAGGATTTGGCTTTCAATAGTGGTGGTGCGTGCCCTACCTGCGGCGGCACCGGTGTCATGCGCGAGGTGGACGAGGCGAGTCTGGTGCCCGATGAGTCCAAGACCATCAACGAAGGCGCGGTGCTTCCTTGGGGCACGCTCATGTGGGACCTGATGAAGCAAGTTGCCGGTGAGATGGGCGTGCGCACCGACGTGCCGTTTAACCAGCTCACGCCTCTAGAGCGCGACATCGTGTTCCATGGTCCGGCGGTTAAAAAGCACATTCTCTACGTTCCCAAAAACGGCGAGGGCGCCACGCCGCTCGACTTTACCTATTACAACGCCGTCTATACCGTTGAGAATGCGCTTGCCAAGGTTAAGGACGATAAGGGCCTCAAACGCGTTGCACGCTTTTTGCGCGAGGGGCCATGCCGTGACTGTGGCGGCACGCGTCTCTCCGAGGCCGCGCGCCAGCCCCAGGTGCGCGGTATCAATCTGGCGCAGGCCGCGGCCATGACGCTGGGCGAGGCGATTGAGTGGGTGCGCGGGGTGCCCGCATCCTTGCCGGCCGAGATGCAGCCCATGGCGACGGATATCTGCGATTCGTTTTTGAGCACGGCTCGTCGTCTGGTCGACCTGGGTCTCGATTACCTTTCACTCGACCGCGCCGGTGCCACGCTCTCCACGGGTGAGCGCCAGCGTGTGCAGCTCGCCCGCGTGGTACGCAATCGATCGACGGGCGTGCTTTATGTGCTGGACGAGCCCTCGATCGGCTTGCATCCGGCAAATGTCGACGGCCTGGTTGGCGTGATGCGCGACCTGGTAGGCGACGGCAACACCGTGGTTGTTGTCGACCACGATACGCGCGTACTGGCGGAAGCTGACTATCTGGTCGAGATGGGCCCCGTTGCCGGAGCAGGTGGCGGTAACGTGATCGCTGCAGGTACGGTGGACGAGGTCGAACAATCGCGGGGCAGCCGCATCGCCCCGTTTTTGCGCGCAGAGTCCAAGCGCATGCGTCCGCAGGTGACTGACGAGGAAATGTTCGACCAGGGACATATCCGCATGGCAACCGATGCCATTCATACCGTAAAACCGCTCGAAGTCGATATCCCGCGCGGCCGTCTCGTCGCGGTGACGGGCGTTTCGGGCTCGGGCAAGACGACGTTGGTGCTCGAGACACTCATCCCGGCACTTAAGGCACAGGCAGCTGGCGAGCGTCTGCCAAGACACGTGCGTTGGGTCGATGCCGAGGGTATTGCCCGCGCAAACCTGATTGACGCCACGCCCATCGGCGCCAACGTGCGCTCGACGGTCGCAACCTATGCCGACATCCATGACGAGCTGCGTCGTGCCTTCGCCCGCACGCCCGAGGCCAAGGCAGCCGGCTACAAGGCGGGTGCCTTTAGCTACAACACCGGCGCCTTGCGCTGCCCTACGTGCGATGGCACGGGCTCGATATCGCTCGATGTGCAGTTTTTGCCCGACGTCGAGATCGTCTGCCCGGCATGTCGCGGTTCGCGTTATGCGGACACGGCTTCGCGTATCCATCGTGAGGGCAAGGACGGGAGCTTGCTTACGTTGCCGCAGCTCATGGACATGAATGTGGACGAGGCTATCGACGCCACGGTGGGACTCAAGAAGGTTCAGGCGCGCTTGCAGACCTTGCACGACCTTGGCTTGGGCTATCTCACACTCGGTGAGCCCACACCGGCGCTTTCGGGCGGCGAGGCGCAGCGTCTTAAGCTTGCGAGCGAGATGGGCCGCGTGCAGGACGATGCCGTATTCGTGTTCGATGAGCCCACGATTGGCTTGCATCCGCTCGATGTTCAGCTACTGCTGAGTGTGTTCGACGGCCTTGTTGCCAAGGGCGCCACGGTTATCGTGATCGAACACGATCTCGACCTTATCCGCAATGCCGATTACGTGATCGACATGGGCCCGGGCGGTGGCGACGCGGGCGGGCAAATCGTCTGCGCCGGAACGTCGGCGGATATCGCAGCTTGCTCCAAGAGCATTACCGGTCGCTACCTATAGGCAATGTGACAAAGGGACTGTCCCTTTGTCACATGTTGGCGAAGCCTGTTTGGCGTAGGGCCTCGTAGAGGACGATGGCGGCGCTGTTGGAGAGGTTGAGTGCACTGATGCGGTAGTCGTCCGGATTGACGAAGTTGCCGCAGATATCCTGCTGAAGGATGGCCTCGTGGCTGTCCTCGGTATGTCCCAGCGATTCCTCGTGGGCTTCCCAGGCCTCGGCGTTGTCGAGTGAGTCACAATCGCGCAGCATCGGGATGCGCTCGCAGCGCTCGGGCGCCGCGGCAAGCAGTGGCTCGGGAATGCCCGAGCTCTCGCTGCCAAAGACCAAGTAGTCGCCATCGCGGTAGGTACTCTGCGCATAGGTGCGGCGTGCCTTTTTGGTCAGCAGATGCAGACGTTCGTCGGCAGGGGAGAGGCCGTTGCGCGCAAGGAAATCCTCCCAGCCGGCATAGGTCGTCACGTCCAAGTTTTGCCAGTAGCCCAGTCCGGCGCGACGCACCGTCTTGTCATCGAGCGAAAACCCCAGCGGCTCTACCAGATGCAGGCGGGCGCCGGCAACCACGCAGGTGCGGCCGATATTGCCCGTATTGGCCGGAATCTCGGGCGCATACAGCACGATGTTGAACATGAATCTCCTTGGCTCAGAACGAAAAACCACCACGAAGGGTACCTTCGTGGTGGTTTGGCGGTTATGTAGGCGGAAAAATGCCCGCTTGGATAAACCTAGGCACGGTGCCAGTCGGTCAGGCAGGCATCGAGGGAGGCGATGAGCGCATCCTTGTCCATGTGACGGCCGATGATGCACAGGCTCGTCATACGGTCGCCCGTCTCGTCGTCCCAAATCTGCATGATCTCGGGATTCTCGTCGATGATCTTCTGCTTCTCGCCCTCGGGCGCGGAGTCAACGAACAGACCGTTCTCCATTAGGCGCATCTGGTGGCCGGCCTGCTCAAACATGTAGCACATGTCCGGATTGCCGGTCTGCCACAGCGGGCCCTTGACGCGAATGACCTCGTCGGGCCACTCCTGCTCAACAAAATTGGTGAACTTCTGCAGGTCAAATGGCTTGCGGCGCGAGTACACAAAGGTCTCGATGTCGTACTCGAGCACTTCGGGGTCGTCGTGCTCCTCGGGATGCTCCATGGCCTCGATCCAGGCGGCGGAGTTGTAGGCGCGCATAAAGTCGAAGCGGTCGGTATCGAGCAGCTCCTCCATGGGGACCTCGCCGTTTTGAGCCTCGACAATCACAGCGTCCTTCTGCAGGCTGCGCACGATGGCCTTGAGCTCGGCGATCTGCTCAGGGCTCACGGTATCGGTCTTGTTGAGAATCAGCGTGGAACAGAACTCGATCTGCTGGATGAGCAGGCTTTCGATGTCGTCCTCGTCGATATCCTCGGCCAGCAGGTCGCGACCGCCGTTGAACTCGTCGTACATGCGGGCGCAGTCGACCACAGCCACGATGTTGTCGAGCGCAAGCTTGGGCTGACCGCCCACCTTGGCCTCGTCGCAGAAGCTCGAGATGGTGTAGGCGATGGGGATGGGCTCGCAAATGCCCGAGGCCTCGATGATGATGTAGTCGAAGTCGCCCGAATCGGCGATGCCCTGCAGCTGGTTGGCCAGGTCGTCCGAAAGCGTGCAGCAGATGCAGCCGTTGGTGAGCGGGATGAGGTCGTCGGTCTCGGAAAGACCGCCGTCGGCGATAAGGCTGGCGTCGACGTTGATCTCGCCGATATCGTTGACGATCACGGCGGCGCGGATGCCGCCGTCGTTAGCGAGGATGTGGTTGAGCAGCGTGGTCTTGCCGGCACCGAGGTATCCGGTAAGCATGATGATCTTCACGGGTTTGTTGGGCATGTGCCCTCCTTTGTTAGACATGGCTTACAGTTAAATCTTATGCCAAACGTTCGCTCTTATACCCACGCGCCGGCAAATAACACAGGCTACTCCCAGGCTCCCCATACATCAGGGCAATAGCCGACGGTGGCCTTTTTGCCGTTGCGCACGATGGGCTCGGCCAAGACCTGCTGATTCTCGAGCAGTTTATCGAAGCGCTGACTGGGGGTGAGGTGCTGGATGAGCGCGAGCGTCTCCTCGTCCTTGGCCTTGGGGTTGAGCAGCTTGTCGATGCCGCCGACCGCTTGCATTACGCTCGTAAGCTCGCCCTTGCTCATCTCCTTTTCCTTAAGGTCGATAAACTGCACCTTAATGCGGCGCTCTTTGAAGAAGCGCTGCGCTTTCTTGGTATCGAACGACTTCTTAGTCCCGAAGATTTGAATATTCATGGCCCCGCCGCTCTATCGAATGAAGTTGGTCGTTGCGCGATCGGCTTCGGGCGCGTTGATACCGGCGGCCTGACCTGCCTCGATGCAGCGCAGGAGCCAGGCCATGTTCTTGCCGATGTTTCGCATGGTGGCAAGGCCCTCGGCGTCCCCATCGGCGTCGCCGGGCACGCGGCCAAACACGTTGTTCCAGTAGGTGGAAGCAACCACGGGCATTTGCTTAATGGTGAAGTACTTGTTGAGCACATCGAAGGTGGTCGATGTGCCGCCGCGACGGGCAACGGCGACGGCAGCGCCCGGCTTGTGCGTAAAGGCCTTGCTGCCGGCATAGAAGGCGCGATCGAGGGCCGAAAGGATGCGTCCGCTGGGGTGCGCATAGTAGACGGGTGAGCCAAAGACAAAGCCATCTGCCTGCTCGGCGGCAGCGATGAGCTCGTTCACCACGTCGTCGTCAAAGGTGCAGCGTCCGCCAAGCTTGCCGCACTGACCGCAGCCGATGCAGTCGCGAATGGGCTTGGCGCCCAGCTGAAACACCTCGGTATCAATGCCTTCCGCATTGAGCTGCTCGGCGACCTCGGCGAGTGCGCGGGCGGTGTTGCCGTTTGCCTTGGGACTGCCATTGACTAAAAGAACCTTCATCACAAACTCCCTCTGCTTTTGGTGACTTCTGCAGAGGATTATCGCACGATGGGGGAGGCGGCGCGGGCGCGGCGTTAATCCAGTTTGGTACCTGGCACCTGCACGGCTTTCCCGAGCAACGCTTTGAGCTCGTTCAAAATGGAAACGGGCTGACGGTCGACGCCGTCCAGATGGAGCGTGGCCACGCGAATGGGCGGCTGATATTCAAGCGAGCCGATGAGCACGGGAGAACCCAGGAACCGTTCGATGTCGCTTGCGATCTCGTCGATCGCCTCGGGGCCGAGCTCATCGAAGAGTGCCACGAACATCGGCCCCGTCGAGCGGAACAGGCGGCCCTTGCCGCGCGAACAATCCATGAGGCAGGCGGCGCTTTCGGCGAGCACGCGGTCGCCTGCATCGAATCCAAAGCGGGCATTGACCTCGGCGATATCGTCGACCTTAATGGCAATAAAGCCTGCCTCGCGCGCCACGCGACGCATCTCTCCAATAGCGTTGACCAGCGCGTGGATATCGCCCAGGCCGGTTACGGAATCGGTCGTATCTGCCAAGCTTCGGTTGATGATAATGCCCACATACATGCTGGGCTCGGTATCGGTGCCGTCCAAGCGGTAGCCCGTGCAGTCGCAAAGCACGTACACTCCGGTGGCATCCATTACGCGATACTGCATGTAGTGGAAATGCCACGTGCTGTTTATCACCATGTCGAGCTCGGCGCGTACGTTGTCGCGGTCCTCGGGATGAACGCGGGCGAGCCACATGTCGAGTGAGTTAAAAGGGTGCTGGGAGGGCAGGTCAAAATCGCGCACGGCGTTAACCGACCATTGCGATTCTCCCGTATCGAGGTTAAGGATGAACGGATAGCGCGTCTCGGAGCTCATGGAGATCGCTTGGAACACCCGGTCGTTGCAGGGAAGCTGATCGACGATTGGGCGTTGCGGTGCGTCATCGCCTTTCGGTTGCTGCACACGATGCATGAGCTTATAGCGATACATCTTGCGATCGGCATCCATCGTCATCTGGCGACGCGTGTCGCCGGCAAGCGGGTCGACGCGCGAGCGGCCAAAGCTAAAGCTGCCGATCATGGGCGCCTTGCCGCCTGAGCTCGCCTCGATCAGCCCGGTACGTACCTGCTCCAAGCGCTGCTCGAGTTCAGTTTCGTTTGCGGAGAGCGAGATGAGCACAAACTCGTCTCCACCGATACGGAACAGCATCTCATCGTGTTCCATGGTTTCGGAGAGCGTGCGGCAGATGCTCAGAATATAGCGATTGCCTTCGGCGTGGCCAAACCTATCATTGCAATGCTTGAGATGGTCGATGTCAATATAGGCGCAGGTGAAGGGGTCGCCTTTGCGCCAGAGTTGCTCGACGTGACGGTCGAATCCGTTGCGGTTGCCCAAGTTGGTGAGCGGATCGATATAGGCGTTGCGCTCAAGCAGCTGGCGCTCTTGTTGCAGGATGGCATGCGTCTTTTGCAGTTGCTCACCAACGGCGCGTAGCTCAGCAGGCAGCGCGGCAACATCGAGTTCGGCGGTCGAGATGCCATTCGCAAGTCGCTGAAGATAGGCAATAATCGATTGCTCGCCCATGCGGTACGACTCGTTCATGATGGATAACCTCCTTGGGCGGAACAACGGTTTGTATCATATCCCCAATTCGGTTTGAATTAGGGATATAAGTTAGCTAATGGAGACAAATGTCCCCTTCGACGGTGGCGTTTTGCGTGCGAACGTATCAGTTGTTATTGCCACCATCGAGCAATGCCTCAAAATCCTTCGCCGGCATGGGGCGGTAGTCGAGGAAGCCCTGAGCGTAGCGGACGCCCATTTGTCGTAGCATGTTCGCCTGCTCATTTGTCTCGACGCCTTCGACCACGACGGGCAGATGGAGCGACTGCGCCATCTCGAGCATTGATGAAATGATTTGCGTACTGCGGCCTTGATCGCCGTCGACGGGTGCAATCTGCCAAATGTGCTTGTCGAGCGTCACCATAAAGCCGCTTTCCTCGAGTGCGGGGATATGGGTGCACATGCTGTGGGCGGCTATCATTCGACAAGCGGTAGCGCGATGATGCGATGTTCGATAAAAATGCGACTGGGACGATATATGTTGACGGGTATACTTGTCCCGTTTTAAAACGCAGGAACGGAGATGGTCGCATGGCACAGCCAAATATGACGCGCACGGTGGGGCTGGCGCTCGAGGGGGGCGGCTACCGCGGTATGTATACGGCGGGCGTGCTCGACGTTTGGATGGAGCACGGTTTGACCTGCGACCATATGGTGGGCGTCTCGGCGGGCGCGGCGTTTGGCTACAACTTTAAATCGCGCCAGATCGGCCGCGCCATTCGCTACAACAAGGCCTATTGCGCCGACAAGCGCTATGCGAGCGTGACCAGCTGGCTGCGAACCGGCGATATGTTCAATGCCGACTTTGCTTATCACGAGGTGCCTATCGAGCGCGATCCCATCGACTTGGAGGCGTATCGCGCCTGCCCCATGCGATTTACGTGCGTGTGTACCGATATCGAGACGGGCAAGGCCGTCTACCACGACCTGCCCTATGGCGACGAGAGGGATATCGAGTGGATCCGGGCATCGTCGGCGATTCCTGTGGCGACGCGTCCTGTTGCCATTGAGGGCCGTAAGTACCTGGATGGCGGCGTGGCTGATTCCATTCCCAGCGCTTGGTTGTTTGCGCAGGGGTATGACCGCAATATCGTGGTGCTCACACAGCCGGCGGGCTTTGTGAAGCAGCCCAACAGTGTGATGCCCATGCTGCGGCGCGTGTTCCGTCACTACCCGGAGTTTGTCGCAGCGCTTGAGCATCGGCATGAGGTCTACAACGCCACGCTCGATGACCTGGCGCGTCGCGAGGCTGCCGGCGAAATCTTTGTGGTACGGCCGAGCGAATCGGTGAAGGTGCCGTCGCTGTGCCGCGAACCGGATGAGCTCGAGCGCATCTACCAGGTCGGCCGCCACGATGCGGAGGCGACTTTGCCGGCGTTGGAAGCGTATCTGGCGGGGTAGGGCAAACTGCCGTGGACTCGGCGGAAAGCGCATCCCGGAATGGAGGTCCAAACTGGGATGCGCTTTCCATTGCTGAAGATATGAGGCTGCGGATCAGCTGCTCGGCTTATGTCTATGCCTGCTGCCAGGTGTCGACAAGCTCCTTGGCCGCGGCGTAGGGGTCGTCGGCACTGCAGACGGCGCTCACCACAAAGAAGCCGTCGACGCCGGTGGCCTTAAGCTGTGGCAGGTCGGCCGTCTTGACGCCGCCGCCCACCACGATGGGCACGGGGCTTGCCGCGTGGAGTGCGGCCAGATCCTCAAAACTTTTGGTGATGATGGAGCCATCGGCTGCGCGTCCGCAGTCGCGCTTGGTCTCGGTCTCGTGGAGCGGGCCGATGCCCAGGTAGTCGACCAGGCTCATGTCGGCGGTCTTGACGTACTCGAGCATCTCCTCGCAGCGGGCCGAAAGGCCCACGATGGCATCGGGGCCCAAAAGTTTGCGGCAGACCTCGACGGGAATATCGCTCTGGCCGACGTGCACGCCGTCGACAGCAATGCCCTGCTCACGCGCGGCGAGTACGCAGTCCAGGCGGTCGTCGATCAGCAGGGCGACCTGACCGGTCTTGCCGGCCTGTGCGATTGCCTGCGCGGCGTCTCCGGTCAGTGCGATGATCTCGCGGGCGCTTGCCACCTTGGAGCGCACCTGGATGCAGGTAAAGCCTGCGTCGAGCGCCTGGGCCACCACATCGCCCACGGGACGCCCCAGCGTGTTTTCGGGGCCGAGTACCAGATAGGCCGAGATATCAAGGTTGTCGCGGATGCTCATCGTGCTTCCTCCTGCTTTTTGATTTGTGCTTCCATGCGCTCGAGCTTGCCGGTCATAGTGTCAGTAAATCCAGGTCGAATATCGGCTTTGAGCACGACTTCGGTGCGGATGCCCTTGCTCGCCAACACAAAGGTTGCGTCGCGCACGACCTGCATGACCTCGTCCCAGTCGCCCTCGATTTCGGTGAACATCGAGGTGGTGCGGTTGGGAAGGCCGCTCTCGCGAATAACACGCACGACCTCGGCGACCTCGGCGGACAGCTCATCGCCGGTGCCGCATGGGGCGATGGCCACGGCGACGAGTGTGTTCATGCCGGTATTGGTTGCGGGCTCGGACATGGTTTATGCCTCCTCGAGCTCGAGTTGGTTATCGGCGATGTCTTGGGCGGTCGCGCGGTAGAGCTCGTCGATAAAGGCGACCTTAAAGCTTGCCGGGGCATCGGCGACAGCGGCGGCACGCGTGCCGGCAACGTTGTAGACGGCGGTGCCGCAGATGGCTGCCGTAAACGGATCGGTAGCGCAGGCGTACACGGCCAGCACACCGCCCTGCGAGCAGCCGCAGCCGGTAATCTTGGACATGAGCGGGCTGCCGCCGTGGGACTTGGCCACCGTCGTGCCGTCGGTAATCAGGTCGACTTCGCCCGAGACCACTACGGCACCGCCGGTGTAGCGAGCGAGCGCCACGGCGGCATCGCGGGCGGCATCTACCGTGTCGGTGGTATCGACACCGCGTACGCGGCTCAGATCAGCCGCCTCGCCCTCAAGACCCCACAGACCGGCGAGCGCGATGATCTCGGAGGCGTTGCCACGCACGATGGCGGGCTTGCACTGCTTGAGCTCGTTTACCAACTGGGTGCGCAGGCTACCGATGCCCAGACCCACCGGATCGAGCACCCAGGGCTTGCCGGCGTCGTGTGCCGCCTTGGCCGCGCGGGGAATCGTCTGTTCGTAGATGGGGAAGAGCGTGCCCATGTTGAGATAGATGGCACCGCCGCCGGCAACGAGCGCCTCGCCCTCGTCGGGCAGATAGACCATGGCGGCCGAACCGCCCACGGCGAGCTGCGCGTTGGCGACAAAGTCGATCGTCACCGTGTTGGTGATGGAGCCGGCCATCGGATTGGTGGCGCGAATCTCATCCACGGCCTTGACCACATTTTGCTTAAGCTGTTCCGAATCAATCACTGCACATGCCTCCTTGGCATAGAAAAGGGGCGCTGTGCATAGACAGCGCCCCTGTAAAGGCGGCATGCTCCCTACGCCAGCATTAACTGACAGGTTCAAAGGATTGGGCCCCATGCCCTCTCAGCCTTGTGGCTTGCACCGCCGGCACTCCCGCATCGAATCTGTTGTTCCCTATACTAGCGCACCTGCCAATAAGGGACAGGTTTATTTTGGCAGGTCGTTACAATAGGTAGGAACGATACGAATGGGGGTCTTATGATTAAACTTGTACTGACCGATATGGACGATACGCTGATTCCGGCCGGGCATGACGGCGCCAGCGACTACGCCATCGAGGGTATTCATGCCATGCAGGCGGCGGGTCTGCACTTTGGCCCGGTTTCGGGTCGTCAGCCGTCCGCGATGGGCTGGATGTTCCGCAATCGCGCCGAGTGCTTCTCGACCGGCGCGTTCTGTAACGGCCAGGTCATGTTTGTGGACGGCGAGGCGGTAGCCTCGCATGCGACCGACAACGCCGCCCTTATGCGCTTGGCTGACTACTTAGAGCAGGAGACCGACGATACGTATCTGAAGCTCTACGGCCTGGGTGATGACTTTTGGGGTAACGATGCCTACTGCGTGACGAGCGATCCCGAGCGCGTGCGTCGCGCCATGGAGTCGGGCGGCAACGCGTGGCTCAAAGGCGAAGAGGCCCCGTGCCGTCCCGTCGTCGATGATGCGCCGGTGTTTAAGGCGAATATTTGGAGTGCCCGTTCACGTGAGGAGCTCGTGGAGCTACGCGAGCGCGTTGCCGCCGAGGTGCCGGAGCTCTCGCTTGTGTTTCCCAACAACCGTGTGCGCCTATTCGATATTCTCCCGGCCGGTTGGGACAAGGGCTGCGCCGCCTTGGAGCTGGCGCGTGCCCTGGGTCTGACGCCTGATGAGGTGGCCGTATTTGGCGATTCCGATAACGATCTGCCCATGATCGGTGCCGTTCCCAACTCCGTTGCAGTCGCCAATGCCAACGAGGCCGTCACGGCTGCCGCGCGCTGGCATATCGGCGCTGCGGCAGACGATGCGGTTGCCGGGGCTCTGCATCAGATTGCCGCCTGCGCCGCGACGGGGGAGATGCCGCCGTTTATGCGTCAGATGGATGCGACGGGTTTCGACGTCATGAACGTCTAGGGAGAAAGCTATGAAGCTTCAGCAGCTCAGGTATGTCGTCAAAGTTGCCGAATGCGGCAGCATCACCGAGGCCTCGCGCCGGCTCTTTGTGTCGCAGCCTTCGATTACCGCATCGATCCGCGATCTCGAAAACGAGATGGGTGTGCATATCTTTGAGCGCACCAACAAGGGCGTCATTGTGTCCGAGGAAGGCGAGACCTTCTTGGGCTACGCGCGCCAGGTGCTCGACCAGGCCGACCTGCTCGAGGGCAAGTACAAGGGCGCGTCCGAGCAGGTGCCGCACTTTAGTGTGAGCTGCCAGCATTATTCCTTTGCCGTTAATGCGTTTGTCGATGTGATCCGTGAGTTCGATGCCGCGCGCTACGACTTTACCCTGCGCGAGGAACAGACTCACGAGATTATCGAGGACGTCGCGCATATGAAAAGCGAGCTCGGCATCCTGTATCTATCGGAGCACAATCGCGAGGTCATCGAGCGCATGCTCGCCGCCAACGAGCTCGTATTCGAGGGACTCTTCTGCGCCGCGCCGCATGTCTTTGTATGCGCCGACCATCCACTGGCGGACCGCGCCAGCGTGACGCTCGAAGATCTCGAGGACTATCCGTTTTTGTCCTACGAGCAGGGCAGCTACAACTCGTTTTACTATTCCGAGGAACTGACCTCGACCTTTGAGCGCCGCAAGAATATCCGCGTGCGCGACCGTGCGACGTTGTTCAATCTGGCCATGGGCCTTAACGGCTACACGGTGTGTTCGGGCGTGATCAGCCATGAACTTAACGGCCCCGGTATTATCTCGATTCCGCTCGATGTAGACGAGTACATGGAGATTGGCATTATCACGCGCAAGAACACGACACTTACGCGCTACGGGCAGGCCTATATCGACGCGATTCGTCAGCACATCTAGACTGCTGCATTCTGCACGGGTCAAATCTCTTTATGGCAGTCCCAACTGATATAGGAAGCATCTATATCAAACTGTTATAAACATATATTTTACGATGGCCATATGAGCGCTCATACTCTGTCCCAGTAAAGCAACCAATGCAAAGGGAGATATCTATGAGCACTTCGATTCAACCGAACGCGCCGTTTCGCGCCGATATCGTCGGCAGCTTTCTTCGTCCGCAAGCTGTAAAGGACGCCCGTGCCGCCTATGTCGCGGGTAAACTCGACGCTTCCGGCCTTAAGGCCGTCGAGGACGAGGCCATCCACGACTTAGTGGCCAAGCAGAAGGCTGCCGGCCTGCAGGTTATCACCGATGGCGAGTTCCGCCGCAGCTACTGGCACCTCGACTTTATGTGGGGGCTCAACGGCATTGTACGCCGTACCTCGCGTACGGGCTATATGTTCCACGACGAGGAGACTACGGCTGATACCGCCGTGGTGACCGGCCCTATCAGCGGCGAGAATCACCCCTTCGTCGAGCACTTCAAGTTTGTTAAGGCGCTCGAGGGCGAGGGTCAGGTCGCGCGCCAAACCATTCCAGCACCGATCCAGACGTTCTCTGAGGTCACGCTCGATCGCTGCGACGGCCAGCAGGAGAGCCTGCGCGCTGTCTATAAGACCGATGAGGAGCTTGCCGATGCCATTGCAGCCGCTTATCGCACGGTGATCGCCGACCTGTACGCAGCAGGCTGCCGCAACATCCAGTTTGATGACTGCACCTGGGGCATCTACTGCGATACCGATTTTGTCGCCAAAACCGGCATGAGCCCGGTCGACCTGCAAAAGGTAAGCGAGCTGGGCGTGGCGCTCAACAACGCCGCCATCGAGGGCAAGCCCGACGACCTGGTCATTAACACGCACGTGTGCCGTGGTAACTACCACTCTACCTATGCCTTCGAGGGCGGCTATGACCCCATCGCGCCGTACCTGTTCGCACGCGAGGATGTCGACGCATTTTACCTGGAGTTCGATACGCCGCGCGCCGGTGGCTTTGAGCCGCTCAAGTACGTTGCTCCCGGCAAGAAGGTCGTGTTGGGCCTGGTGACCACCAAGGCCGCTGAGCTTGAGGACGAGGATGCCATCGTCGAGCGTATTCACGAGGCTGCAAAGTATGTTCCGCTCGAGAACCTGTATCTGTCGCCCCAGTGCGGCTTTGCCAGCTGTGAGATTGGCAACAAGCTGACCGAGGACGAGCAATGGGCGAAGATCGCGCTGGTCAAGCGTATTGCCGAGCGTGTCTGGAAGTAGCAGTAGCGTTCGCAGGTGACGGCGCGTGCGAGACATGGCGTATCGCGTACAATGGTTCGGATCGTATCGTTCGGGCAGGTTATCCGATATGCCCGATCGCCCTTCCATTCGAAAGGACTCACATGTCCCAGCCTTCGACGCCCGTTGCCGCCGATGCCATCTACGACGCATCGTCGCTCGGCCGCCCGCGCATGTTCCTGCTCGGCCTACAGCACCTGTTTGCCATGTTTGGCGCCACCGTGCTGGTGCCCGTGCTCACCGGTCTCTCGGTTTCGGCGACGCTTTTGTTTGCCGGCTTGGGCACGCTGCTGTTCCACTTCCTGTCGCGCGGTAAGGTGCCGGCATTCCTGGGGTCGTCGTTTGCCTTTATCGCAGGTTATGCCGCCATCGCGCCCAACGGCGAGACCGAGCTTTTGCCCTACGCCTGCCTGGGCGTAGCCTGCGCCGGTCTGCTCTATCCGGTGCTGGCGGCCCTGTTCCGCGCCTTTGGCGCCAAGCGCGTCATGCGCTTCTTCCCACCGGTGGTGACTGGCCCTATCGTCATTTCGATCGGTCTGATCCTGGCAAGCTCCGCCATTGCCAACTGCCAGACCAATTGGCTTGTCGCCGTTATCGCTGTTGCAGTGATCGTCATCTGCAACATCTGGGGCCGCGGCATGGTCAAAATCGTGCCGATCCTGCTGGGCGTCGTGGTGAGCTATGCCGTTGCGGCCGCGTTGGGTGAGGTCGATTTCTCTGGTGTCGCAGCCGCGCCGTGGGTCGGTCTTCCCATCGTGTGGAACAACACCGTGTTTGTGCTCTTTGGTCCGCAGTTTGATAGCGGCCTCGCCACGACGGCCATCATCACCATCATGCCGCTGGCCTTTGCAACTATGATCGAGCATATCGGTGATATTTCCGCTATTGGCTCCACCTGCGAGCGCAACTACATTGCCGATCCCGGTCTGCACCGCACGCTGCTCGGTGATGGTCTTGCCACGATTCTGGCTTCGCTCTTTGGCGCTCCGGCCAACACCACGTATGGTGAGAACACCGGCGTGCTTGCCCTGACGCGCGTGTTCGATCCGCGCGTGATTCGCATTGCCGCGTGCTGCGCTATCGTGCTTTCGTTCTGCCCCAAGTTCGCTGCCGTGATTGCCGCCATGCCGGCATGCGTTATCGGCGGCGTGTCGCTCGTGCTTTACGGCATGATCAGCACTGTGGGCGTCCGCAACCTCATCGAGAACCAGGTCGATTTCCAGAACAACCGCAACGTGCTTGTGGCCGCTCTGGTGCTCGTGCTTTCACTCGGCATTGCTTACAGCACTGCCGGTGCCATCGTGCTGGAGCTGGGCGGCGTGACGATTTCGCTTTCCGGTCTTGCCGTGGGCTCGCTGGTTGGCATCGTGCTCAACGCAATTCTGCCCGGCAACGACTTTGAGTTTGCCGTTTCTGAACTCGAGGAGACTGTCGAGTAGAAGTTGTGTTCAGCTAAATCAAAAAATGGCGCCCGTGCGTACGCGTGGGCGCCATTTTTAATGCGTCAGTATCCAGCGTATGCCACGCGCCATTCGTAGATCGGTTTGGGCAAAGTGATTGCCGGGGTTGAGTTCCATCGTTGTTGGGATGCCGCGCTCGATGAGTAGCTCTTCCATTGCGCGCGTGTCGTCGAGTACGTGTCTCATCATGCGGTTGGGCGTCTTGGTTTCTTTTTTGCCGAGTGACAGATAGACAGCTTGTGGGCTGCCGGCAAATGGCGCCGTGCTGGCGCGATCGACATAGTCGGGAAACCATAGCGACCCCGATGCGCTCGCGATGCGGTCAAAGGCGTCGGTTTGCCAGAGGGACCAGAGCGCGAAGAGGCCCGCGAGCGAGTAGCCGGCAATGCCGCGCCAGGTGGGCGGCAGTGGGAGCGATAATTCGACCTTTGGGATTATCCGGTTCAGCAGTTCATCGAGAAATCCGGACGCCTGCCCACCAAAAGGTTCGGCATCGCGTACGGTCCCGTCGCATGCCCAGGGGCTCAGCTCGCGATTCCAATCGAGCCCGCCAATGGCGACGAGGGTGAATGGCGGGCAGCCGAGCTCAAGACAACGGTTGTAGACCTCGCTGCCGTCGCCCATGACTACGGGGAGGTAGATGACAGGTACGCTTTCCGCATGATTCGAATAGACGGTTATCTGCTTTCGATGCGCTTCCATGGCCTGCTTCTCTCAGCGTTGTGATATCGACGGTCCCAATTGTCGCACGCTGGCACATATAGGTTGGGCTGCATTAAGAATAATCGCATGCGCAACGCGCGAGCGCAAACTGGAAAACGCCACCGCCGGAGGGGAACTCGGCGATGGCGTCGTTAAACGGTGCTCGGGCTAGGCGCTTTCATGGGTGCCGTCCCGTGCGTTAAAGGCCAAAGGCGTCTATGAGCGCTTGCGGCTCACCACGGCGCCTGCGGCGATGGCGGCTGTTCCCGCAAGGGTGGCTGCCACGATGGCTGCGCTCGAGGCGTCGCCGGTTGCCGCGAGCTTGCCGGTGGTCTTGGCTCCCGTGGCTGCAACTGCAACGGTCTTGGTTGTCTTCGCGCCCTCGGACTTGGAACCCTCGGGCTTGGTCTCCCGGGCTTCTCCTCGGGCTTGGTCTCCTCGGACGGTGCGATGACGGCTTTCTTGGCGATGACATCGTCGTAGGGAGAATCAATCACGGCGTCGCCCGTGCCAATGACTTGGCCTGCCTCGTACATGATGCCTTCACCGAGCTCTTCTTTGTTGCGATAGTCAATGACCTTGCCGCCTTCAGGCGTCAGGATGCTGGCGCCTTCGATTTCGATGGTGCCGATCGCCTTGCCGTCCGCGCTCATGGCAAGGGCGAAAATCGCTGCCGTGTCTCCCTCGGCCGTGACCTTACTGCGGACGATGGAGATGGTCGCGGGCACAATGCCCTCGGTGGTCTGAGCATAGATGCCGATGTTCACGCCCCTGCGCTCAGGGGTGATCTCGCCATCCTGGTCTGTACTGTAGCAGTCGGGACCGTCGTCGCCGGTCTCAGCATAGCGGGCTATAGCCTTGACAACGGAGTCACTAATGTAGATGTGACCGCCAGCGACGTTTGGCTGGTGGTTTCTGGTAGAGATTGCAACCGAGAATTTGCCTTCCGCGAACGCGTCCACGATGGAACCATTCTTGATGACGATGTCGTCCCCGTCAGTGATGAGGGCGATGGCCTGGCCGCCGATCGCGCTTGTGCGGACCGTCACGGTCGCGTGATCGAGCGTAACGCCCTTGTAGGCATAGATACCATATTCAACACCGCTTGCGTCAAGGGAGGCGTTCGTGACCGCGAGACTACCCTCAGTGTCGACGGCAAGATCTCCCTCGGAGTCCGCCTTGACCTGGCTGCCGCCCGAGATGTTAATGCCGCCGTCAGCCCAAATCGCCGCTTCTTCTATCGAGCTTGCTTCTACCTTGCCACCGCCTTTGATGGTCAGGCCACTGCCCGCGGCGACGCCGTAACCTTCGCCTCCTTTAGCGATCACTGTGCCAGAGGAATCGATGGTGGTCTTGCCCTTGGATTGGATACCTTCGGTTCCGCCCGTTGCATTCACGGTGCTCGAGCCCGTGATAGAGAGGTCGCCCTTTGCCTCAATTCCGTCGGAAGTAGTGCTCGTGGTGTTCACAGCGCCTGGGCCAGAAATGGAGAGGTCGCCTGTGGATTTAATTGCATCGGCCTCGGCTGTCACATTGAGCTCATCCGTGCTATTCGAGCTCGTTATGTTCAACTCCGCTTTCTGGTTAGTGCCATCCTGCGCTTTGATGGCGGCTCCGGTGTAATCGGGCTCGGTTTTCACGGTGTTCTTGCCCTCGTACGCAATGTTGAGCTTGCCTGCAGCATTGATCGCACCGCCGTCATAGCCGTTGAGCTTCATATCGTCGGCGCCGTCCCAGCTCCAGGTGCCGGCCTCGTCGCCTGCCGCGGTGCCGGCGTTGTACTGGGTGCCGCCGACGTCCACCCACTCGGCCGCGAGCGAGACGTTCGGCATGAGCAGCGAGCTTACCGTGAGTGCGCATACGGCCCCCACGACGATGCGGTGCGTCACGCGTCGCCAGCTTCCGTGCGCGAGCAGCGTGCGACGGCGCACGTCGGGCTCGACAAAATGGGCTCCTGAGGTTTTGTCATTGCGCTTGGGGGTCGTGAACAAGGCGGCCATGGCTACTCCCATCCTCATAGGGCCTATGCGATTTCATTCAGCGTACCTGCAGGATGTAGCCGGCGGTAGAGCCGTTTGGAGGGCAAAATGTCCAAAATTCGGGAAACAATACATCGCGCGCCCGTGCTCTGCCCGTCTTTAAAAGAAAAGCGCGGAGCCGCTCGATGCGACTCCGCGCTTTGGTGTTCTGCTTTGGCAGCTTTGCCGTTACGCTACGAAGAAGTAGACGAGGAAGGCGAGGGCTGCGATCCACATGAGCGGCTTGATTTTGGAGGCCTCGCCCTTAAAGAGCGCGACGATCACGTAGGCGATAAAGCCCAGACCGATGCCGGCAGAGATGGAGTAGGTGAAGGGCACGCCGGCGACAATCATGAACGCCGGGAAACCCTGCGACACGTCGGACCAGTCGATCTCGGAGGCCTCGCTCATCATGAGGTAGCCGACGTAGACCAGAGCACCGCAGGTGGCGGCGCTGGAAACGATGGTGACGATGGGGGAGAAGAACGCGGCGAGAATGAACAGCACGCCGGTGGTGACGGAGGTGAGGCCCGTGCGGCCACCGTCGGCAGCGCCAGAGGTGGACTCGACGAAGGTGGTGATGGAGGAGACGCCCATAAAGCCACCGGCAGCAGCGGCCACGGAGTCGACGACCAGGATGGGACGGATGTCCTCGACATTGCCGTCCTCGGTCAAGAACTCGCCCTGCTTGGCGACGGCCATCGCGGTGCCCATGGTGTCGAAGAAGTCACTCATGAGCAGCGAGAAGGCAACGACCAACAGCATCGGGTCGGTCAGAACCTTCACGATGGCCATGTTGCCATCGGCGGTGCTGGCAAACGGGGCGCCAAAGGTCGAGAAGTTGAGCGGTGCGATGAGGCCCTCGGGCGCATGGGTGACGCCCAGCGGGATACCGGCGATAACGGCGACGATGATACCGATGAGCAGCGAGCCCGGCACGTTGCGGGAAGCCAGGGCAACCGTCACGACGATGGAGATGATGCCGACGATAAAGGTGGGGGAGGCGATGTCGCCCAGGCCGACGAGCGTACCGGCGCCAGCAGTGATGATGTCGGCGTCGCACAGGCCGATCATGGCGATGAACAGGCCCAAGCCAACCGAGATGGCGTGGCGCAGGACCACGGGGATGGCGTCCATGATGGCCTCGCGCAGGCCGCACAGGACGAGCAGCAAGATGACGATACCTTCGAGGAAGATAACGCTCATGGCCACGTGCCAGTCGCCGCCGCACATGGTGGTGGCGATGCCCGCGATCATGGCGTTGATGCCCAAACCCGACGCGCAGGCGAGCGGGCGGTTTGCGAAGATGCCCATGCAGATGGTCATGATGCCAGCGCCCAGGCAGGTGGCGCAGGCGAGCGCTCCCGCATCGATGCCGGCGCCCGAGAGCACCGCAGGGTTGACGGCGATGATGTAGGCCATTGCCAGGAACGTTGTCAGTCCAGCGCGAAGTTCGGTCCCGATTGTGGACTTGCGCTCACTGACGTGAAATAGTTCGTCCATGCATACCCTTTCCTTGTTCGGCCCCGAGTTTAGGCCGATTGACACGAACTCATTTACTATATCGCCTTTACAACCTTGCTGTTCTCACATGTTGATGTTCGGCGCTTTGTAGCAGACGGACGGTATTTTTCGCATGAAAATGTGTGGGTACCGTATACTTAAGCGGTTATAACGACCCCTATGGAGGAACGTATGATTAAAGAGCTTTGCCACGACGAGGCTATTCTGTCCCAGCGTTGCGAGGTTGCGACTGTCGAGGACGAGTCGGTCGCACAGGACCTGATCGATACCATCAAGTCGCTCGAGGACGCCGGCTGCCTTGCCGCCAACCAGATTGGCGTTACCAAGAAGGTCTGCGTCTACCTGGACGATGCCGGCGAGCCCCATGTGCTCTACAACCCCCGCCTGGTGTTTGGCCTGGGTGCCAGCAAGATGGAGGAGAGCTGCCTGACGCACGAGGAGGTCACCAAGTCCACGCGCTACATCAAGTGCAAGGTTGCTTATGACGTGATCGTCGACGGCAAGATGCGCGAGCGCAAGCAGGACTTTGTGGGCTTCGAGGCACAGATGATCCAGCATATGATCGATCACTGTCTTGGAAAGTTGGTCTAAGGGGACCAAAGCACCGCACCTTGCCGCTCAATCGTCGCTCGCGTACCTTAAGTACGCTTCGCTCCTCGTTCGTGGCAATCTGCGGCACTTTGACCCCTTAGACGACCTGCGGGGTTGAATTGGTTGAGTTTATCTTGCTTGTGTAAGTCCGGGCGTGACATTGTTGTCATGTCCGGGCTTTTGTGTTTAGCGCCTCTTTGATTGGTGACAATAAGCTTAGAAAGAAAGAACGTAAAGCCAGGAGGCGCCATGTGCACGAGCATTCGATTTACTGATAATTCTGGTCACATGTATCTGGGCCGCAACCTCGACTGGAGCTTTGACTACGGCCAACAGGTTCGCGTGATGCCGCGCGGGTTTCACATCCCGTATTCGTTTATCGACGACGCGACGGCGACACACGCGGTGATCGGTATGTGCATCGATTACAAGAACTACCCTATGTTCTTCGATTGCGGCAACGATGCGGGCCTCGCCGTGGCGGGTCTCAATTTCCCGGGTTATGCCGAGTATGCCGAGGACCCTGTCGACGGCAAGACCAATATCGCGGCCTATGAGTTTCCCCTGTGGGTGGCAGCAACGTTCTCGACGGTCGATGAGGTCGAGGCCGCGCTGCGCGACACGGTGATTGTCGCCAAATCTGCCGGAGAGGGGCTGGGCGTGTCGCTGCTCCATTGGATTATCGGCGACAGCCAGCGTAGCATCGTGGTCGAGATGATGGCTGACGGCCTGCATGTATACGACGATCCGGTCGACACCCTTGCCAACCAGCCGACCTTCCCGTGGCACATGGAAAACCTCCGCACCTATATCACCGCCACAAGCGATTTTCCGCAGACGGCGACATGGCGTGGCGCCGAGCTCAAGCCCTATGGCGCGGGTGCCGGCATGCGCGGTATTCCGGGTGACTGCTATTCGCCGAGCCGTTTTGTAAAGGCGGCGTATCTCAATGCCAATTACCCGCAAAAGGAGAGCGAGACCGAAAACGTCGTCCGTATGTTCCGCTCGCTCGAGGGCGTGGTGATGATTGAGGGGGCGTCCAGGATGGGCGATGGCAAGTTCGAGAAGACTATCTACACCGGATGCTTTAGCGCGCGCACGGGCAATTATTACTACGCGATGTATGAGGATCCGTCGATTCGCTACGTGAGCCTGACAGATGCCGAGGGCGCGAGCCCCGATAGGCTCGTGGTTCCCGAGCCGCGTCGTTCGTAGCCGTTAGCTTTACTGCAATGCAAAGCGACCCTGCGTCTCTCGTGAGGTGCAGGGCCGCTGTCGTTGATTTGTGACGTCACTAGAAGTTGACGTCGTTGAGTTGTTCGCTCTCGAGGCCGTCGAGCTGTTGCTGTTCGGGCGTATCGGCGACGCTCTCGAGCAGCTCGGTGGGATCGACGTTCATGTTTCTACCGGCCTCGTTGCCGTTGACCAAGTCGTCCGAGAAGATGTCGACTTCCATTTCCTCGGCCTCTTCGATCTGAACTTCGAGCGGCACCTGGGTGCGCACGAGTTTGACTGCCGGGCGCATGCGGGCAAACAGCGGCACGTACTCGATGATGATGGCCGAGTTCTCTAGACCGTACCAGCGTGCCGGGCTTCCGCAGGCGCGGCGGACGGCGTACTTGATGGCCATCACGCGGTGGTCGTTGCGGTTGATGTCCGTTTCGGGGGCAAGCATCTTGCGCAGCATGCAAAAGCGGAAGTCGCCCACGTTGCCGCGTGTCTCGTAGATGGAGTAGGTGTGATGTTGCGGCGGCAGCTCGCCCGATGCCATCAGGTCGCCAACAATCTGACGCAGGTAGGCATTGATACGCTGATTGACCTTAAAGCCCAGGTCCAGGCGCACGCGGAACAAAAAGTCCGTGCCAAAGGTCTCGACGGAATACTCGTGCGTATAGGGCTCATCGGTAACGTGCACGTTGATGAACCAGTATGCCTTGGCGCGCTTGGGATGCTTGTCCAGGATGGAATAGAGCACGTCGCGGTCGAGCGTGAGCGGATCGGGGCTGTTGGTAAGGAACACCAGATTGTCGGCGAGTACGGGGTAGGTTTCGTCGTTGCGCAGGCGGTCGAGCTGATCGATGTACTTGGAGACGGGCAGCAGAATCGTCTGCGTGCGCTCGATGGCGGTGCCGCGGCGCCACACATACATAAGGCCAAACAGCAGCGCGGCCAGGAAGATCATGACGTAGCCGCCGTCAAAGAACATGGTGAGGCACGAGGCAAAGAAGCACAGCTCAATGGCACCGAAGAGCAGGGCGAAGACGCAGGCGCCCAGCTTGTGCTTGAGGATGCCGGCGATGTAGCTCGTCAAAAGCGTCGTGGTCATGAGCATGGTCACGGTAATGGCGAGGCCGTAGGCGCTCTCCATGCGCTCGGAGTTTTGGAACAGCAGCACGATGAAGATACAGCCGACCCACATGATGTTGTTGACGAGCGGAATATAGAGTTGGCCCTTGGTGTCGCTGGGGTAGTGGATGCGCAGATGCGGCATAAGGTTGAGGCGCGTTGCCTCCGAAACCAACGAGAACGAGCCGGTGATGAGCGCCTGCGAGGCGATGATGGCCGCCACGGCCGAAAGCACGATGGCAAAGGGGCGCAGGGGCTCGGGGAGCATCATATAGAACGGGTTGACGATATCCATCGCGAGCATCTGGGGGTTGGAGTTATTGGCGAGCAGCCAAGCTCCTTGACCCAGATAGTTGAGGATAAGGGCCGCCTTAACAAACGGCCAGGATGCATAGATGTTTGCCTTGCCCACGTGGCCCATATCCGAGTAGAGGGCCTCGGCGCCGGTCGTCGACAGAAAGACGAAGCCGAGCACCATGATGCCCGAGTGGTTGATGGGCGAGAACAGGAACATGATGCCGCGGATGGGGTTGAGTGCGCGTAGGATGGACAGGTTGCCGAGCATGTTGAACAGGCCGGCGCCAGCCAAGAACAGGAACCACAGCGTCATGAGCGGGCCGAACAGCTTGCCGATCGACGAAGTGCCGGCGCGCTGCATGGCAAACAGGCCGCAGATAATGATGATGGTGATGATGATGACGTTGGTCTGGCCGTCGCCCAAAAGCGCATGGCCCCACTCGATAGTGCGCAAGCCCTCGATGGCCGTGGTGACCGTGACGGCGGGGGTGAGGATGCCGTCGGCGAGCAGCGCCGCGCCGCCGATCATGGCGGGAAGGATCAGCCACGGCGCCACTTTGCGCACCAAGCTAAACAGGGCGAAGATGCCGCCCTCGTTGTGGTTATCGGCCTTCATGGCGATTACCACGTACTTGACCGTGGTCACGAGCGTCATGGTCCAGATGACGAGCGAAAGCGCTCCTAAGATCATGTCCTCGCTGACGGTACCGATGCCGCCGTTGTTGGCGACGATTGATTTCATGGTGTACATGGGGCTCGTGCCGATGTCGCCGTAGACGACGCCGAGCGTAACGAGCAGCATGCCAGCGGAGAGGGGAATGGCTCCATGCCCGCCTTGACCACGCTGATCTTGGGGGCTTGCCTCCAGTTTGTTGTGTGCCACGTGGACTCCCTTGGACATCTGGCCCCTGCAAAGGGCAGCAGACCTTTATGCCATCTTTATACATATAAGAGCAGTTTGGCACATCGGGGTGTTTTAGACAATAATCCCCATCTGGGGATTATTCATGTACGCAGGTGGCATTTCAAAGCAGGGGCATATCCGATGAATAGCTTGCTGCAATGTGATAACCGCAGACGCGTCCCTGCTTCGAAACTGAAGAGGGGCTTTTAAGCACGTGCCGCCTGGGCGATGCCTGCTTTGGCGCCTGCGCGTTTGCCGGCGAGTTCGCAAAAGAGCGCGCCGCCGATGATAAGTGCGGCGCCCATCAGGCGGACCGGTGTTATGGCTTCGCCTAAAAGGACGGCGGAGAACACGACCGCCGAAAGCGGCTCGAGGTAGCCGACGACCGCGACGGTCTGGACGGGCAGCTTAGCGACAGCACTAAAGTAGAGCAGGCAGCCAATGCCGGTGTTGACGACGCCGAGCATGACGACGGCGCGCCAATCAATACTGGCGGCGACGCCGACGGACAGGAATGAGGGGGCGCCCTGCGTGATGAGCGTGAGGACCAGCGCGGTCACAAAGGCGGCGCTCACCTGGAGCGTGGAGTTTTCGAGGCCTTCGATGTGTGGCGCACCCTTGCTGGCGATGACCATCAGCGCATAGCAAAATGCCGAGGCGATGCCGCAGGCGATACCCGCAATGGGCATATTGCCGCCTAGACCTTGCGCTGCAATGAGAAAAGCGCCGCAGGCGACGGCGATAAACCCGGCGATTTTGCCGCCGGTCAGTTTTTCGCCAAAGATGAGCGGGGAGAGGGCCATGACGATGATGGGGCCGCAGTAGTACAGCAGCGAGGAAACGCCGACGCCGATCGTCTGGTAGGCTCGGAACAGAAAAATCCAGCTGGCGCCCAGCGCGGCTCCCGAGAGGAGGAGGACTGCGGCTTCGCGGGGACGAGATGGCGCCTGCAACTTATGACGTTGGGTGATGGCGAGGATGGTGACAAGCGAGAGTGCGCCCAAAAACGTGCGCAGGAGCACGATATCGGAGCTCGGGAGCGCGATGGCGGCGGCGATGATGCCGTTGGAGCCAAACAACAGCAATGCTGCTAAGTACGTAAACAGTCCGTTGTTCATACGCTGACATCCCCTCTATATCCGAGCATGTTCACTATGGGTGAACTGGATTTAGAAGAAAAGCGAATATAATGCATGGATAGCATGAGAAAAACTCATGCAAAGGTGGAGGGGTGCCGTGGAAACGAATATTCAAAAGATGCAGGTGCTGCTGGAGACCGTGCGCGCCGGAAGCTTTACGCGCGCCGCCGAGCGGCTGAGCTATTCGCAGTCGGGCGTGAGCCGTATGGTGGCCGATCTTGAGGCCGACTGGGGCTTTAAAGTTCTCGATAGAAGCCGCGAGGGCGTAGTGCTTTCTGCCGACGGGCGGCAGGTCATGCCGGCAGTCGAGGCGCTCTGCGAGGAATTCATTCGCTTGCAGCGACGGGTGGATGAGATGCGTGGGCTCATGCGCGGCAAAATCTGCATCGGTACGTTTTCGAGCGTGGCGACCCACGTGCTGCCGCCGGTGATTGCGCGCTTTCGCGCCGATCATCCGGATGTCGATTACGAGCTGTTGATGGGTGATTACTCCGAGATTGAGCAATGGGTGGCGGAAGGCCGCTGCGACCTGGGCTTTATTCCGCGCGAGCCACGCGGCGCCGGCATGGCGTCGCGGCCGTTGGTGCAAGACGAGCTGATGGCCGTGGTGCCAGCGGACTCCTCGCTCGCCACCGCGGAGGTCGTTTCCCTTGCCGATTTGGCTAACGAGCAATTTATTCTGCTGGAACGCGGTAGCGACGACGAGATTACGCCGCTGTTTCGCCGCGCGGGCCTGACGGTGCGTTCTAAGCTGTCGACCTGGGATGACTATGCAATTATGGCCATGGTCGAGGACGGCCTGGGCGTGAGCATTCTTCCGGCGCTCATTTTGCGCCGCTGCCAGTTCGATGTTGCCGTGCACCCGCTCGAGGGACGCCCTCATCGGCAGATCAACGCAATATACCGCACCGCTGACGTTTCGCTTGCGGCGGCTCGTCTCCTTGAATATCTCTAAAGGCGCGTACCTGTTGTCCACTTTGGGACAATCCTCGGGGTTCGGTACATTTTCTTATGAAATTGAACTTTCGAATGAGGTGCCGCGTTATACTGCTGCCTAAATTGAACTCTGGTTCAATTCGTGTTCTATAAATTGAACTTTGCCAGCAAGGAGGTTCTAGTGGCCCAAGAGACGTTTAGCGATCGCCTGCGACAGACTATGTCCGATCGCGACGTTCGCCAGTCGGACGTAATCCGCGCATCGGAGATGCTCGGCAAAAAACTCGGCAAGAGTCAGATGAGCCAATATGTGAGCGGCAAGACGATCCCGCGGCGCGACGTGGCTGAGCTGCTCGCCCGTATTTTGGAGGTCGATGTTACCTGGCTGCTTGCCGGCGACGCCGATCAAGGCGAGGCATCATCACCCCGCAACGATTCCAAGCCCGAACCCCATCCCTCAGCTCAAATTCCAAGGAGCACCACCATGCGTACTTTTTCTAAATCCACCAAGCTCGATAATGTCCTGTATGACGTGCGCGGCCCCGTCGTCGACGAAGCTGCCCGTATGGAGGACGAGGGCGAGCGTATTCTCAAGCTCAACATCGGCAACCCCGCGCCCTTCGGTTTCCGCACGCCCGACGAGGTCATCAAGGACATGCGCCAGCAGCTGCCCGACTGCGAAGGCTATTCCAACTCGCGTGGCCTGTTCTCCGCGCGCAAGGCAATCATGCAGTACTCGCAGATCAAAGGCCTGCCCAACGTTCAGATGGAGCACATCTACACGGGCAACGGCGTGTCCGAGCTCATTCAGCTTTCGATGAACGCGCTGCTCGACAACGGCGATGAGATCCTGATCCCCAGCCCCGACTACCCGCTCTGGACGGCGTGCGCGACCCTTGCCGGCGGCCATCCTGTGCACTACCTGTGCGACGAGCAGGCCGATTGGTATCCCGATCTGCAGGATATGGAGTCCAAGATCACGAGCGCGACCAAGGCCCTCGTCATCATCAACCCCAACAACCCCACGGGCTCCGTTTACCCGCGTGAGGTGCTCGAGGGCATCGTTGAGGTTGCGCGCAGGCACCAGCTCATGATTTTTGCAGACGAGATCTACGACCGCCTGTGCATGGACGGCTATGAGCACGTCTCGATTGCCTCGCTCGCTCCCGATCTGCCCTGTGTCACCTTTAGCGGCCTTTCCAAGTCGCACATGATCGCGGGCTATCGCATTGGCTGGATGGTGCTTTCGGGCAACCAGCGCTGCATGAGCGACTTCATCATGGGCATCAACATGCTCTCCAACATGCGCCTGTGCTCCAACGTGCCGGCCCAGTCGATCGTCCAGACGGCGCTCGGTGGCCATCAGTCGGTCAACGACTACATTCGCCCCGGCGGTCGCGTCTACGAGCAGCGCAACTTTGTGTATGAGGCGCTCAACAAGATCGACGGCATCTCGGTGGTCAAGCCGCGCGCGGCGTTCTACATCTTCCCCAAGATGGATGTTAAGAAGTTCAACATCACCGATGACGAGCAGTTCGCTCTCGACCTGCTGCACGAGAAGAAGATCCTGATCACGCGCGGCGGCGGCTTTAACTGGGCCGAGCCTGATCACTTCCGCATCGTGTACCTGCCGCGCATGGAAGTGCTTAAAGAGTCGCTCGAAGACCTCGCCGACTTCTTCGATCATTACCGCCAGGCGTAGGGGATTAGGTATCTGCCGCCGCAAGAATCGAGGCGTCGCAGGATAGACATACGACAGCGAGCGAGCCGCATTTGCGCCAAGGTGACGTGAAATGAGAGGGCGCTGACCTTCTGGTCGCGTCCTCGAAATTGAACGCCAGATTGGCGTGAATGCGGCTCGCGCAGCGTCAAGCGGTCCGCCGTTCGGTAGAACGGCGGAACTAAATAACGATTCCGTTGCAGTGGTCGATTTCGTGTTGGATGATCTCGGCGGTGTAGCCCGAGAAGTTCTTGATGCGGTGGACGAAGTTCTCGTCCAAATACTCAACCTTAATGCGGCGATAGCGGGTACAGGGACTCTCGCCGACCAGCGAGAGGCATGCTTCGCTCGTCTGATGGGCGTTGACCTGCTCAAGAATTTGAGGGTTGTACATGAGCAGCGACTTGCTGCCGTCCTTTACGCAGATGATGCGTTTGCGCACGCCGATCATGTTGGCGGCGAGGCCCACGCACTCGTGCTCATGCTCGTGGAGCGTATCCAGGAGGTCCTGCCCGGTCGCGGCATCGTCGGGTCCCGCGTCTTCGGAAGGCAGGCGCAAAAAGAACTCGGATTTCATGATGGGCTTAATCATGGCGGGCTCCTCATGTCTTATGCTTTCGTGGACTTTTAATAATAGCGCGGAAGGAAAGCTGCGCGTCCGCGTTACAATCTTTCGACGTTGGACCATGTTGCCAGACTCGTCGTGTACGGCGTCTGGCGTAAGTCTAGGGCTCATTTTTCGCCCTGGACTGTTCCTCTGGGGCGATGCGACTGTCGTTCCAAGAGGAAGGAAATGCATGGGGAGCAAATCCCAAAAGCAAACTCAATCACCGTCGACAGCCTCGGCGATTCTCGTCGTAATGTATGTTGCAGCCTTTGTTGCCGCGTTTAACGAGAACATCATTAACGTGGCGTTGCACGACATTATGGCGGCCTTTTCGGTGAGTGCCACCACGGCGCAGTGGCTCGTTTCGGGCTACATGATCGTGACGTCGATCTTTACGGCCATCATGGCCTTTCTGTCCGGCCGTTTCTCGACGCGCAAGCTGCTGTTTTTCGCATGCGGATGCATGGTCGCCGGCGAAGTCCTGTGTCGGATCGCTCCGTCGTTTAGCGTTTTGCTGCCAAGTCGTATTTTGCAGGCTGCGGGATCGGGCATCTTGTTCCCGCTCATGATGAACGTGGTGCTGTCTTGCGCCCCGCGCGAGAAGCTCGGTCTGTATCTGAGCCTGGGCGGTGCCTGCATTACGCTGGGGCCGGCGTTTGGACCCGTGATCAGCGGTCTAATGTGCACGTTGTTTGGCTGGAGAGCGGTGTTCGTAGTGCCGCTGGTGGGCGGCATTGTGGTCGCTGCGGCGGGCGTAAAGCATGTTCAGAATGTCGGAGAGCGCTCGAACACCACGCTTGATAGTCTGTCGGTTGTTTTGCTCGCTGCCGGTATTACGGCATTTGTGTATTCCGTAGGCGAGTTCTCGGCCAATTTGATTGCCGGTGTCGTGGCGCTTTTCGCCGCCATTGTGCTGCTCGGCCTGTTTGCGGCCCGCCAGCTCAAGCTTGAGCATCCGGTGCTTAACGTGCGTCCCATGGCGAGTGTTCGTTTTTGGCCTGCGTGCTTGCTTGTGGTGGTATCGATGATGACGACGTTCTCGATGAGCGTTTTGTTGCCGCTCTATTTTGAGGGCGCATACGGCATGACCGCACTTGTTGCGGGCTTGCTCATTTTGCCAGCAATTGCCTGCAACGCCGTGACCTCGATTGTGGGCGGACGCGTGATGGACGCCCGTGGCGCATGGCCGCTGCTGCCGGTCGGCTTTGCCCTGATTGCCGTGGGGCAGACTGCCATCTCGGTGACGGCGGTAAGCATGAACATCGGCGTCGTCGTGGCGCTGACCGTTGTGGTGTATGCCGGAGTCGGTTTGGTGCTGAGCCCCTCGCAAACGGCCGGCTTGGAGACGCTGCCTGGCGCTGAGCATCCTCACGGAACGGCATTGCTCAACACGTGGAACATGATTGCCGCATCGTTTGGCCCGTCGCTGTTTATCGGTCTGCTCTCGAGTTCTGCGGCGACTGCCGGTGCCGCTGGCGTTGCGACCGACGTTGCCCAGGCGATTGGATTTTCAGCTGCCGTGCGTGTGGCGGCTGTAATTGCCGTGGTCGGGTTCGTGGTGTCGCTGGTGTACGCTCGTCGCGAGTCGCACATGTCGCATTAATGTGTGCACATAGATTCTGCAGCTAGATTGGATGGCGACACCATAAACTAATGGACGTTTTGCCGAGAGGCATGAATGTTTAAAGCGCAAAGAGTGCGCGACGGGCCCCGCGAATGGGGCGATGATGCCCGAGAGGGCCAAGAAGGAGTCTCATGTCCGAGAACGAAGAGATCATGAACGAGACCGAGAACGAGACCATGGCTGCCGAGGTTGAGGCAGTCGAGACCGTGGAGACCGAAGCTGCCGAGGTTGAGGCTGCTGACGAGGTTTCCGCCGAGGAGGAGGCCGAGGTTGTCGAGGCCGCCGTTGATTACGATGACGAAGAGCTGATGGACAAGATGCAGAAGGCCGCTCGTCTGCTGCGTAGCCGTCGCTTTGCTATTTCCAAGGAGGAGGAAGCCAAGGCCGAGCGCATGGCGAACATCGAGCGCGCTATCAAGCTCCTTGACCTCAAGCCCAAGATGGAGCAGAAGGAAATGTCCGACCTGCTGGGCATGCGCCTCCGTGAGCTCGATGGCCTGATGGCCGAGGCCGAGGCTGCCGATCTGGTCGGCCGCATCGACGACGCCGAGGGCGATATGCGCAAGATCGTCGTCTTCGCTGCCGAGGATGCCGCTGAGGGCCTGGTCGAGCTTGCCAACAAGAAGGAGAAGCTCCTGCCCGAGCTTTCTTACGAGGAGGCCACCGAGCTGATGGCCGCTCTCGATAAGGTTATCGCTCCGCTCGTCGCCATGGGCCTGGACGAGGACCGTGGTCCTCGCGGCGGCCGTGACGATCGCGGCGGCCGTGGCGGCGATCGTGGCGGCCGCGGCGGCTTTGGCGATCGCGGTGGCCGTGGCGGCGACCGTGGCGGTCGCGGCGG
>UQJV01000002.1 GCA_900541475.1 uncultured Collinsella sp. | reverse complement strand
TGGGGAGCCCCGGCGTGGGCAAGACGCACCTCGCCGTCGCGCTGGGCATCGAGGCGGTCAAGGCGGGGCGCGAGGTCAGGTTCGTGGACTGCGCCCGGCTCGTCGAGGACCTGGAGGACGCCTCGTCGCGCGGCATCCTCAAGAAGAGGCTCAGGTACTACGCCCACTCGAGGCTGCTGATCATCGACGAGCTCGGCTACCTCGACGTCGGCAGCGCGGGCGCGGACCTGCTGTTCCAGCTGATATCGACGCGCTACGAGCAGCGCTCGACGATCATCACCACCAACGTGGGGATCAGCGGCTGGGGCAGGGTGTTCGGGGACGACGTGGCGGCGAGCGCGATCGCGGACAGGGTGTGCCACCACTGCCACCTGGTCAAGATAACCGGCAGGTCCTACAGGCTGAAGGACCTGCCTAGGGACGGGCCCGTCAAGTCGTGACCGGAATCGGTGAAATAACGTTAGCGCAACCGGTGAAACCGCCTTTGCGCGAACGGCGCGCCTGTTTAGCGAAACTGGTGAAAAATAGATTGACGCTAACAGAAGGCATCAGGGACCTCGCCGGCGCCTACGACGGGGCGACCGCGCGCCTGGCGACCGCCAAGCAGCGGCTGCTCGCCTTCCTCGCAAAGCGAGGGTTCGTCTACGGCGGCACCACGCCCGCCGGCAACCCGAGGAAGTACTGGACCTACGACTTCCTGAGGTGGCTCGACAAGGTCAGGCCTGAGGACGATGGCGGGGTTCGGACGCTCGCCGCCCTGAGGAACGAGGTCGAGGCCGCGGCGGAGGCCCGGGCGGACCTGCTCTCCGAGTACAGGGCAGCCGTGGATGCCAGCCCGATCGCCGCGGAGGTGGCCGCCCTCCAGTCGATCAAGGGCTGCGCCTTCGCGCTGGCCGCGGCCTTCTCGGCCGAGGTCGGCGACTTCACGAGGTTCCGTTCCGGAAGGCAGGTCACGGCCTATTTCGGCCTCGCGCCGAGTCAGAGGTCGAGTGGCGACTCCGTGCGGCTCGGAGGCATCAGCGGTGCGGGCAACGCGCTCGTGAGGAAGCTGGCCGTTGAGGGTTCATGGTGCTACGCCGCGGCACGGCACCAGCCGAAGCTCATGCCGAGGGATACGGGCGTGCCCCTCGAGATAAGGATGCACGGGAGGAAGGGGTCCGAGCGGCTCCTGCGGCGGCGCGAGGAGATGCTCGCCCGCGGCATGCCCGCGGCGAAGGCTAACGCGGCCACCGCGGCCGAGCTCGTGAGGTGGCTCTGGGCCCTCGGCATGATGTGCCGGGAGGGCGCGGGATAGACATAGCCCCCGTCCCGGCGAGCCGGGCGGCCTTCGGGGATACCCCCTATTTCGCTGTGCGCGCGGAGCCCTCCGCATGCGCCTCGACAGACTTGGGGAACCCCGCCGAAGGAATGGAGTGCGGGCCGACAGAACGGTATCCGCGGATATGAGACTGAGCCGAAGGCGTCGATGACATGCCGGGGCGGACCGGGACGGGTTAACGGCAGGCCCCGCCGACCGATTGCAAGCGGTCGGCGGGGCCATTGTGGCTCTTGACAGCGGATTGGGTCATATGAGCGAGAGGCGCCCTGGTATGGCAAGGTGACGTGAAACAAGGCGGCGCTGACCTTCTGGTCGCGCCGCCGAAGTTGAACGTCAGATTGCCATGCCAGGGACCCTCGCAGCGTCGAGAGGACCGCCGTTCGGTAGAACGGCGGAACTAATTATTTAGCATGCGGTCGAAGCTTCCCGAGTCGCCATCCCGATAGTCGGCGGTCATCAGAATCTCCTGCGGAATGCGTCCGCCCTCGCGCAGCACATTGCGGAACTGCACGCGCGTGACCATGGGCAGATCTTTGATCGTCGCCGCCAGGTTCTGCGGCACACCCTGGTTGGCAGCCGCGGGCTCGCACTCTCCGCCAGCCTTCACGCGACGCTTGTGCTCGGCGAGCATGGCGCGATACATACCGGCATGCAGGCGAATCTCAACCACATTGGCATTACGGGCCTGCTCGACAATGCGCGCGCCCTCTCGATCGATGTCGCCCACGTAGTAGACATAATTAAAGCGATAGCCAATCTCGGCCAGATAATCATCCAGTGCGTGCGAAACGCTCGCCTTGCAGCCGCCGCCAAAGATTACGCCACCCACCTTGGTGCCAAAAAGCTTGGCATGCTTGCGGCCGCGCAGGAGCTTGACGATCTCGTCATAGGTGTCCAGGTTCTCGACCATAATGAAAGGCTTGTCGGCGCCCAGCGTAAAGAAACCCGTAAAGTGCACAGGGCGGTTGGGGGCGACCTTAATCGCCTGCATGCTGATGCCCTTTTCGGTCATACGCCGAATCAGGCGCTCGCCATGCTTGCCGTCAAAGGCCTTCTCATCGTTAAAAATCTGGTAGGCGCGCTGGCGACGCGAAGCGACCGGCGTGTCGGCGCCGCGATTCTGCTCTATCCAAGCCTGGATGATCGCAATCTCCTCGGCAATCTTGCGGTTGGACATCTCGTTGTGCTGAGTGCGCTGCGGAGCCTTTTTGCCGTCCTTACCCTCGACCTTAACAATTTGAGTCTGCTGCTCCTTGATCTTGGAGAGCGCCGTAGGCGTGGGAACGATCTTGAGCAGCTGCCTGCCCAGGACACGGGCCAGAGCAAACGCCGAAACCTCGCCATGAGCGGGCGGCTCAGTCTGCTGGGCGGCCACATCGTTTGCAGTCGGTTTGGACTGCGCCTGGGATTTGCGCTTGGAATCTACCTGAGCTTTGCGCTCTTGCTTTGGCGCGGACGGACCCTTTTGCGAGCGCTCGGGCTTGTCCCCCCTCGCCGGCTGGCGCTTGGGCTGTTCCACCGGAGTCTCAGCCTTCGCATTCTTGTTTTGCGTCGCCTTCTCGGCCACGGTTTCGGCATTTGAGCCACGGCCGCCACGATGACGGCGGCGGCGGGGCTTGCTTGAGGCGCTCTCCCCCACCTGCTTATCAGCGGACTGTTGAGCTTTGACCTCGGTGTCAGCCGTAGCCGGCGACTCGGAAGGCTGCTGCTCGCGAGCCGCCGGCTCAACGGTTTTCTCGGTTTGTTCGGCCTTCTCGGCCTGAGCGGTCGAAGCCGGCTCGCCCTTCTCCTGATGCTTTACGGGATACGCGCGTCCCGCAAAACCGCGGCCGGGACGGCACGAACCCGGAGCCCTCTTGGCAGACTCCTCAGCATCGTCTGCAACCTCGGAAGGCTCTTCAACCTCATGCGCGACATCCTGCTGCGCAGCCTTAAAGTGAGCACCGCGACGACGCTTGGGCTCTTGGACCTTCACGGGCTTTTGCTCCTGCGCGGGCTTCTGCGACTCGACAGCAACCTCGGTCTCAACAGCCTCGGTATCGAGCTCATCCTTTTGAGCAACGGCGCGACGGAAGCGCTCCTGCTGGGCACGGCGCTGTGCATCGCGTTTGCCGCCCCCGCCAAAACCGCCGCGGCCGGCCTTGGCCGTAAAGGCGCGAACGACGCTCTCGTCAAGCAGCTCGTCGGTATCGACATGCTCGCGCGGAGCCGTTTCCACCGAAGCGGGCGCCTCGACAACGTCCTCGACGGTCTCTTCGGCAACCTCGACGGGCTGCTCCTGGACATCGTTAATCTCGGCATTAATGGTGTAAAAGGCAGGGCGGCCGTTAATGCCGCTGCCCTCGATCTTGGTAACGATCTTTGCCGCGATGAGTTCGTCGCGCATCGCCTTGGTGTCGCATTCCTTATCGACGGAGCGGAAAATCTGCGCCAGCGCGCTCGACTTGATCTTGAGTGCCTTGCGGCAGAGCAGGTCGTAGGCAACCAGCTTGGCGCGCTCGGCAGAAAGCGACGTCTGGCTGCTCAGACGCTCAGCCAGGGCATCGACATTATTTTGGTTATCGGAATATACCGTCTTGGCCACGGGGCCCCTTTCATATGTACACATATACGTTTATATGGTACAACGCGCGAGCCTATCCACGCAAAACATCTGCGGGCACGCCCTTGCATCACCCGTTCACGCAAGAAAAAAAGACCGAGTCCGCGTCGTTGCGGACCCGGTCTTTCCGAGTCATATGGATGGAACGGTTAGTCCATCAAGCCGACTAGGCCTTGGCAGCCTCGGCGTCGGCGGGAGCCTCGGCAGCAGCGGCGCGGCCATACTCGGCCTTGCCCATCTCGGACCACTCGGGCTCCTCGTCGGGCATGGAACCGGCCTCCTTGCCGAAGAACTCCTTGAGGCAGTTGACGGCAACGATGAGGCCCAGGACCATCAGCAGGACGGCGAAGACGAGCTGCAGGCCCTTGGTAGCGGCGACGGAGACAGCGGCCGTGGTGGCGGTAGCCGGGATGGTACCGAAGAAGCCGTAGGCCTGGACGGCGGTCATACAGCCCATGGCGCTCTGGACCAGCGAGGTGAAGGTGCAGCAGAGCAGGAAGGCGACGGGCACGTAAAGCATCCAACCCTTGCGGCCGGTGCACTTGCAGAACACGGCGAGGGTGATCATGGTCATGCCGCCGAGCAGCTGGTTAGAAGCACCAAAGAGCGGCCAGATGTTGGCATAGCCGCCAAAGGCGAGGGCGAGACCGGGAAGCAGGGTGACGACCGTGGCAAACCAGGGGTTGCCGAGGACTTTCATGTAGCCGGCCTTGGACTCGATGGCCAGGGCGTCGTTGGTCTGGGCAAAGAACTCGGAGAACGAGGTACGGGCGATACGAGCGACGGCATCGAGCGAGGTCAGGGCCAGAGCGGAGACGTTCATGGTCATGAAGACGGTTGCGAGCGTGCCGTCAACACCGAAGGCCTGCATACCGCGGGAGATGCCGGCGGCGAAGATCTGGAACGGGGTGGAAGCGACGCCGGCGTTGAGGGCGCCAGTACCGGCGGTGTTCATATCGGAGAACATGATGCCGGCGACGATGATGGCAAGGATGCCGACGAAGGACTCGACGATCATGGCGCCATAACCGACCTTGACGGCGTCCTGCTCCTTCTCGACCTGCTTGGAGGAGGTACCAGATGAAACGAGACTGTGGAAACCGGAGAGAGCACCGCAAGCGACGGAGACGAACAGGACCGGGAACATCATGCCGGAGGCAGTGGAGAAGCCGGTGAAGACCGGAGCGGTGATAGTGGCCTGACCGTTGACGCCCAGGACGACGATGCCGAGGACAGCGCAGACGATCATGACGATCATCATGATGGAAGTGAGGTAGTCACGCGGGGTCTTGAGCATCTGGATGGGCATAGCGCCAGCGAAGACCAGGTAGACCATGACGACGGCGAACCACTGGAACTTGTCCAGGTAGACCGGGAACTGCATACCGACGGCGAACATGAGAACCATGAGGACCACGCCGGTGATGAACTCGGCAGCGCCGGTGAGGTTGAACTTCTTCTGGGCCCAACCAAAGGCGATAGCGACGAAGGTGAACAGGATGGAGATGGTACCAGCGCAGCCGGCGGCATAGGACTTGGTGAAGTCGATGGCACCGGTAGCAGCACCAGAAGCGTCAACGGCCGGGGTGAACATGAACGTCTTGCAGACCATGTCGGTGAAAGCGGCGATGACGATGATGCAGAACAGCCAGCAGAACAGCAGGAACAGGCGACGGCCGGTCTTGCCGATGTACTTCTCGATGAGCTGGGCCAGGGACTTGCCGTTGTTCTTCATCGAGGCGTACAGGGCGCCAAAGTCGTGGACGGCGCCAAAGAAGATGCCGCCGACGAGGACCCAGAGTACGACGGGCAGCCAGCCAAAGGCCATGGCGACGATCGTACCCGTAACAGGGCCGGCACCGCAGATCGAGCTGAACTGGTGCGAGAACGCGGTAAAGGCGGAGACGGGCGAGAAGCTGTTGCCGTCCTTCATGCGCTTGGCCGGCGTGAGGGCCTCTTTGTCAACGCCCCACTTGTTGGCCAGCCATCGGCCATAGCCCAGATAGCCGCAGCCGAGCACCGCCGCGGCCACAACCATGAGCAAAACTCCGTTCATTACATTTCCTCCTCTAAAAAGAACTTCCCAGACATAAAAAATGAGGGCCGTCGGTTGCGCTCGACGGCCCTCATCTTCATCAGCCGCCCGTTATCGTACGGGCTAGCTGTATGTGCTAACCCGCATCAGATAATTACTACGCTGATAATGTTTAGCTGATGCGTGAACATGTCTAAGAAATCCTCTTCAATCATGATGTGAACGATCCGTGCGTGTTCACATCCCCCAGTGGTTGAAAAGGAGTATGAAACTTTAGTTACCTAAAGTCAACGCAAATATGTAATGAATTTTCAACTTTTTTTGAATTTCTCGGTATAAAGCGCCACTGACCTCGGACTTTATCCTGCGACAGTTTTTGCTTGAGAGACGTCCCTGCGCGCCGCGGGAACCGGGCTGCCTATATGAACTTTCCTGCTCTACAGTCCTGCGCAAGACGGAAAGCACATTAAGTGCTTTCCTTTGCGTGCGGAACTCGCGATAAACTTCATATGCGCCCCTCCCGGGCGCAAGCAAAAGGGCGACCCCTGTTCGGAGTCGCCCTTGTTGAGCTGCTTATGTGTAGCTGTTACTCGGCGTCGTGGTGACGGCGGGGCTTGCGGCCTCCATTGTCACCGGGACGGCGCGGACGGTCGTTGCGCTCGGAGCGCTCGCGACGCGGACGCTCACGACGCTGGAAGTGCTCGCCGTCGCCCTCGGAGGCACCCTCAGCACGTGCCGGGGCCTCGGGCTTATCGAGACGATCGAGCGAGATCTTACCGCGATCGTCGACCTCGATGACGACGACCTTGACCTCGTCGCCGACGTTGAGGACGTCCTCGACCTTCTCCACGCGGCCCTTGGCGACGCGGGAGATGTGCAGCAGGCCGTCCTTACCGGGCAGCAGGTTCACGAAGGCGCCGAAGGGCTGGATGGAGACCACGCGACCGGTGTACTCCTCGCCCGGCTCGGGAACCTTGATGATGAGCTTGATGCGCTCGACGGCCTGGTCGACGGATTCGCCGGTGCCGCCGACAAAGACGGTGCCGTCCTCCTGGATGTCGACCGAGGCGCCGGTCTCGTCCTGGATGCCGCGGATGACCTTACCGCCGGAACCGATGACGTCGCGGATCTTGTCGGTCGGAACCTGAATGGAGACGATGCGCGGAGCGGTGCTGCGCGTGGTGTGGCGCGGCTCGGGGATCACATCGAGCATCTTCTGCAGAATGAAGGCGCGACCCTCCTTGGCCTGCTGCAGGGCGCGGGCCAAGATGTCGAAGGTGAGGCCGGTGGCCTTGTTGTCCATCTGGAGGGCGGTGATGCCCTCGGTGGTGCCGGTGACCTTAAAGTCCATGTCGCCCAGGAAGTCCTCGAGACCCTGGATGTCGGACAGGACCACGGTCTTGCCCTCCTCCTGGATCAAGCCCATGGCAATACCGGAGACCGGGCGCTTAATGGGCACGCCGCCGTCCATAAGGGCGAGCGTGGAGCCGCAGGTCGAAGCCATCGAAGAGGAGCCGTTGGACTCCATGACCTCGGAGACGACGCGGATGGCGTAGGGGAACTCGTTCTCGTCGGGGAGCACCGGAAGCAGGGCGCGCTCGGCCAGGTTGCCATGGCCGATCTCGCGGCGCTTGGGGCTGCCCATGCGGCCGGTCTCGCCGGTGCAGAACGGCGGGAAGTTGTAGTGGTGCATATAGCGCTTGCCCTCGGTGGGCTCGATGGTATCCAGACGCTGGCCCTCGTTGAGCATGCCGAGCGACAGGACGGAAAGCACCTGGGTCTGGCCGCGCTGGAACAGGCCGGAGCCGTGAACGAGCGGCAGGTAGTTGTCCTTCACCATGATGGGACGGATCTCATCGGCGGCACGGCCGTCGACGCGCTCACCAGTCTCGACGACCATGGTGCGCATGGCCTTCTTCTCGAGCTTCTTGAGCGCCACGGGGATCTCGCGCTCCCAAGCGGCCTGCTCCTCCTCGGTAAACTCGGCGCGGATGGACTCCTTCAGAGCCTCAACCTTACCGATACGAGAGAGCTTGTCGGCATCACGAAGGGCGGCCGCCATCTCGTCGTAGTGGGCGAAGATGCGCTCCTGGACCTCCTCGACGGGCTGGTCGAGCGGGTACTCCTTCTTGACGATGGGGCCGTTGACCTGCTCCCACTCGGCGACAAACTCGTCCTGGGCCTGGCAGAAAGCAGCAAGGGCCTCCTGGCCAAACTTCATGGCGGCGAGCATGTCGTCCTCGGAGATCTCCTCGGCGCCGGCCTCGACCATCGAGATGAAGTCGGCAGAGCCGCCCAGCTCCAGGTCCAGATCGGAGTTCTCGCGCTCCTCGTAGGTGGGGTTGACGATAAACTCGCCAGTCTCCACGTTGCGGCCGATGCGCACGCAGGCAAGCGGACCCTCGAAGGGCACGCCACCGAGCGTCATAGCCAGGGAAGCACCCATGACGTTGATGACGTCGAAGGGGTTGACCTGATCGGCGACGAGCGAGGTGGCGACGATGTGCACCTCGTTGCGGAAGCCGTCCGGGAAGCTCGGGCGAATCGGACGGTCGATCATGCGCGCGGTGAGCGTGGCCTTCTCGCTGGGACGGCCCTCACGCTTGAGGTAACCACCCGGGATGCGGCCGGCGGCGTACATCTTCTCGTTGAAGTCGACGGTCAGCGGGAAGAAGTCGTAGTTCTTGCGCTCCTTGGAGACGACCACGGTGTCGAGCATCGTGGTGTCGCCCTGCTTGACCAGGCAGGCGCCGGTGGCCTGCTTGGCAAGCTCGCCCGACTCAAAGGTGTAGGTCTTGCCGTACAGCTCAAAGGTCTTGGATACGAGTGTCATTGTTCTCCTTACCCCACAGGCCCCTTGCCTGCGGGCTTCTCATGTGACGCGGGCCCCCTGCCCCCGCCACGCTTCAGAGCGTGATTGTTCACGCCCTTACACAAAAAGAGCGCCCCGCTGCGCAGGACGCTCTTAGCATGTACAAATCCTTACTGGATGTTGTCGCGGATGCCCAGAGCCTTGATGAGCTCACGGTACTCGACGATGTCGTTCTTCTTGATGTAGGAGAGAAGACGACGACGACGGCCGACGAGCATGAGCAGGCCACGACGGGTGTGGAAGTCCTTCTGGTGGGACTTCATGTGCTCGGTCAGCTCCTTGATGCGCTCAGACAGGATGGCGACCTGAACCTTGGGGTTACCGGTGTCGACCGGGGTGTTACCGAACTGGGCAGTCAGCTCCGCCTTGCGCTCTTTGGAAACAGTCATTGTTTCACCTTTCGTTTTACGTCGCCCGCGGGCGACTCGATTCGCCTCGGACTGGGAAGCCGCCGGTGGAGCGAGCAACCAAGGTCGAGGTACCAACAGGTCGGTATGTTACCACAAGCAGCCCGCCCCTGCGCATCATCACCGACCCAACATGAATTCCATCGCACGGAGGCGCTGATCGGTGTGCGTCGCAGCCCAAACATGCGAAAGCCCCAGCAAAAAGGCTGCGGTATGGGGGTCGATCCTCTCGGCCATGAGCGCGTCGAAGGTCATGGACATGAGGGCGCGCAGCCATGCGACCTCACCAGTCGATACCAACTCGGCACCCGGAACGCTCGAAGCGCACGAGCCGCACATGAGTCCGCCGGCCTGGGGCGAAAAATACGAGAGCATGGGATCGCCGCACGAGACACAAGCCGAGAAATCGGGTCGGTAACCAACGTGCGACAGCAGTTTAAAGACAAAGGCCGCCACGAGCAGGTCCATGTGTGCCGAACCGAGCCCGCTACCGACAAGCGTGAGCGCCCGCTGCGTAATGGCAAAGGTAAATGGATCCTCGGCATCCTCGAACGAGCACACACGCGCAACCTCGGCAATCGCGCTGGCGGCACAGGTCGTCTCGTAGTCAGGAGCAGCACCGAGCGGCGCCTCAATAAGCTCCGCCTGAGAAACAACGTCGAGCGAGCGGCCATGCGCCAATAGCATATCAACGGTGCAGAAGAGCTCGCAGCGGGCCGCAAGGCGACCGCCAGGCTTACGTGCGCCCTTAGCCACGGCACGCACCTGCCGACCCCGCTCGTCAAGCATCGTCAGGATCAGGTCCGTCTCTTTGAGCTTGGTTTTGTCGAGAACGAGCACCTTCGTGCGATATGTCCGGGAGCCTGCCATGCGCGCCGTGCGTCCTTAGTCCTCGGCGTTATACCCAAAGCGGCGAATCTGGGCCTCGTCGTCGCGCCAGCCGGCCTTGACCTTCACGTCCAGCTCCAAAAAGACCTGCGTGCCAAAGATGCGCTCAAGATCGCGACGGGCGTCGATACCGATATGCTTGATCATCTCGCCGCCCTTGCCGATGATGATACCCTTTTGGCCCTCGCGCTCAACGTAAATGGTGGCGTGGACGCGCAGCACCTTCTTGGTCTGCTCGAGCGCATCGCAGATCACGCCAACGGAGTGCGGAATCTCATCACGGGTGCGACGCAAGACCTTCTCGCGCACAAACTCGGCAACGAGTGTCTCGTCGGAAGCGTCAGTACCCATGTCCTCGGGGAACCAACGCGGACCCTCGGGCAAAAAGTGCGCAACGGTCTCGATGAAGGCATCGACGTTGAAGTTCTTGACCGACGACGTCACGATCTCGTCGTCATATTCCATGAGCTCATGGGCGGCCTTAAGCTGTTCCATGACCTGTGCGGGGTCGGCCTCATCGGCCTTGGTAAGCACCAGGACCTTCTTGGAACGAGCGTTCTTGACGCGCTCGGCAACCCAGGCGTCTCCCCTGCCGATCGGCTTGGTGGCATCAATCAAAAACGCGACGACATCGACATCGTTCACCTCGAACAGCGCACTCTTGTTGAGCTCGGACCCCAGGCCGTCCTTGGGCTTGTGGATACCCGGGGTATCGACAAAGACCAGCTGGTAGCCGGGACGGTTGACGACGGCGCGCATGCGGCGGCGGGTCGTCTGGGCCACCGACGAGGTGATGGCGACCTTTTTGCCGTAGCAGGCGTTGAGCAGCGTGGACTTACCGGCGTTGGGGCGGCCAACCAGGGCTACGAAGCCGCTGCGAAAACCGGGTTCAACGTCGCCAAAGCCCGCGAGGCTATCGTCCTCGTCGCACAGGGCGTCGAGCTCCTCGTCGCTCATGCCCTCAAACGGATCGAATTCCTCGACTTCCTCGTATGCTTCGGCCGCTTCGGCATCCGCCGCATCCAGGACCTCGTCGTCCAAAATTTCATCGATAGGCTGCATAGTGTCGGACATGAAAATCCCTTTCTAGATAAAGCCGAGCGCGTGGGCAAATACCAGCAAGCCCACAATCGCGGCGGTGATGGAAAGAACGTATACGGAGGCGGCGGCGATATCCTTCGCGCGCTTTGCCAGCGGATGGAGCTCCTGGGTCGCCAGATCGACAATCGCCTCCATGGCGGTGTTGCATAGCTCGCCGTGAATCACCAGGCCACAACAGATGATAATCGTGGCCCACTCGGCAATGTCGAGCCCCACGATGCAGCCGGCAATGACGGTGCACACGCCCGCAACGAGCATGACCTTAATATTGCGCTCGGTCTTGACGGCGGTGACGAAGCCCTCCATGGCGTAGGAGAACGACTTTAAGAAGGACGGATGGTCCTTGTTCGATCCGGGAATCATAGACGGCTCCTAGTCGTGGGCGTGGTTGGTGATGGGGCCGACGTGGACCAGCTTGGGGTCCTCGCCGCGCTCGAGCGCCAGATCGCGCAGGATGGCGTCCTCGCGGGCCTCCATGACCTCGGCCTCGTCGTCCTCGATATGGTCATACCCCAGCAGGTGCAGCATGCCATGCACGAGCATCAGGCGGCACTCGTCGGCAGGGGCATTGCCAAAGCCGGGGGCCTGACGGGCAATGACTTGCGGGGCCAGGATGATATCGCCAAGCTCAAGCGTCTCGTCGGCGGGAATATCCTCGTCAAAGGCCGAGTCGCATTCAAACGAGAGGACATCGGTGGTGCGGTCGATACCGCGCCACTCGTGGTTGAGCTCGTGCATCTCGTCCTCATCGACATACGAAAGGGAAATCTCGACTTCACGCTCAACGCCTTCGGCGGCAAGCACGACCTCGCAGATGTGTTCTACCTCCTGCGCGTCGAGCAGCGTATCGAGCTCGGCATCGTTGCTGATCAATACACTCAACGGGACTCCTTTCGGTCGTGCACGCGCTGCTCGCGCACGTCATCATAAGCATCATATGCCTCGACGATACGTCCCACCAGGGCATGGCGCACCACGTCGGCACGCTCGAGGTGAGAAAATGCGACATCGTCGACACGGCCCAAAATCTTCTCGACATCCGCCAAGCCACCACGACGGCCCACCAGGTCACGCTGGCTCAGGTCGCCGGTAATCACAAACTTGGAGTTAAAGCCCAGGCGCGTCAGAAACATCTTCATCTGCTCGGGCGTGGTATTTTGGGCCTCGTCGAGCACCACGAAGGCGTCGCTCAGCGTGCGGCCGCGCATGTAGGCAAGCGGGGCGATCTCGATCACGCCGCGCTCCATGAGCTCATCGGTGCGCTCGCGATCCATCATGTCAAAAAGGGCGTCGTAGAGCGGGCGCATGTACGGATCGATCTTTTCCTCGAGGGTGCCGGGCAAAAAGCCCAGGTTCTCCCCCGCCTCGACAACCGGACGCGTCAAGATCAGACGGCCCACCTCGTGACGCTTGAGTGCGGCAACAGCGAGCGCCATGGCCAGATAGGTCTTACCGGTACCGGCAGGACCCAGGCCAAACGTGATGGTATTTGAGCGGATGGCATCCACATAGCGCTTTTGACCGAGCGTCTTGGGGCGAATGACGCGACCGCGATACGAAAGCAGCACGTCATCGCGAAGCGACGTAGCCTCGTGCTCACCGTCGCGCAAGACGGCCAGGCAGCGAGAGACATCGTCGGCAGAAAGCGTGCGCCCGGAAGCAGCCTCACGAAAGGCATGTTCGAAAAAACGCGCGACCAGTTCGACCTCGTCCGGGTCACCGCTCACGGCGATGCTGTCGCCACGGGCGACCACGTGGGCGCGAACTGAGCTCTCCAGCGCACGAAGGACGCCGTCGCCGGCACCCAAAACGCGCGAGGGGTCAATACCCTCGGGAACGGTAAGTCTAATCTTCGAGGCTTCCATGAACCTCCCTGCGTGCATGGACCAAGCCGGAATCATCGACTCCGATGATAGCAACATCGAGCAGGCACGGGGCTGTGAGTCCACGGGTATCGTCTAGACGGGCATGATGGAACGAACCAAGCGTCAGGTTGTCGCCATACTCGAGCACGGCACGCTCAACGGTGCCCACGCGACGGCGAGCGTCGGCAATGGCGAGCTCCTGCGCAGCGGCTCGCATACGACGGCTACGCTCGGCCATGACCTCGGGCGGCACCTGGTCGGGCATATCGGCAGCAAGAGTACCAGGACGTTTGCTGTAACGGAACACGTGCATACGCGAAAAGCCCACGCGGCGGCACAGCGCCAGCGACTCCTCAAACTCCTCGTCCGTCTCGCCGGGAAAACCGACGATGACATCGCAAGAAAGGGATGCCTGAGGCAAGTTGGTGTGAATCATGCGCACCGTCTCCTCAAAGGCCTCGGCGCTATAGGGACGGCCCATGCGATGCAGCGTCCGTGTGCAGCCGGACTGCACGGGCAGGTGTAAAAACGGGGCGATGCGCTGCGGATAGCGCGCCATGACCTTAAGCAGGGACTCGGAGATATCCATGGGCTCGACCGAGGAAATGCGCACATGCGGAATAGACGTGCGCTCCATAATCGCCTCGAGCAGCTCATCGATCTCGACGTGTTCATCAGTCGCGCTCTTGCCATCGTAGGCGCCCAGGTTCACACCTGTCAGCACCACCTCGGGCACGCCGGCCTCCTGGGCCTCGCGAACCTGCTCGAGCACGGACTCGACCGGCACAGAGCGCTCGGGGCCGCGGGCCTTCCACACAATACAATAGGTGCAACGATGGTTGCAGCCGTCCTGGATCTTCACGCCCAGACGCGAGCGACCGAGTGCATCGACCACCTCGCCGTCGCTGCAGGCGGGAACATTATCGGACTCAACGCCCAACACCTCGCAGACGCGTTCGGCAACATCAATCTTGGACGGCTCGGCGATCACGCGGTCCGAAAGCTCCAGCAGCTCCTCGGGGTGCAGATTGACCACGCATCCGGTCACGACCACATAGGGCTCGTTTGGATAGCCCAGCGCATGGCGAACGGCCTTACGGGTCTTGGCCTCGGCCTCACCCGTAACGGCACAGGTGTTAATGACAATCAGCTCAGCATCTTGAGGCTCCACCATCGCAAACCCCAGGCGCATAAGATCGGCAGTGATACGGTCGGACTCAACCCGGTTGACGCGGCAGCCGAGGTTGACGACAGAGATATGAGGTGCGAGCACGCGGGCTCCTTAATCGAGGATGTCGTCGAGAGCGCTCTTGATGCGATCAGTTACCGACTTCTTACCGGAAGCGACGTCATCGCCCATCTCGTCGGCAAAAGCGCGAAGCAGCTCGCGCTGCTTGTTGGAGAGATTGGTGGGGACGACCACGCGCAGCTGCACGATCAGTCGACCGCGTGAGCCGCCACCGCCGATGCGCGGCATGCCGAAATTGTTGACGCTGACGGTGTCGCCGTACTGCGTACCGGCGGGGACCGTCACCTTGACGACTTCGTCGGGCATAATGCCCTCGACCTCAATCTCGCAGCCGAGCGCAGCCTGCGCAATCGAGATATCGCTCACCAGGTACAGGTCATCACCGTTGCGCTTAAAGCGCTCATGGTCGGCAACGCGCACGTTGACGATCAGGTCGCCCGAGGGCTCGCCGCGAAGGCCTGCCTCGCCAAAGCCGCTCACGCGCAGCTGGCGACCGGTCGAAACGCCGGCGGGAATATCGATGTCGATCTTTTCATGCGAAGGCGTGCGGCCCTGACCGTCGCAGGTCTCGCAGGGATGGTCGATAACCGTGCCCTCGCCGTGGCAGTCAGGGCAAGGCGAAGAGGACTGAACCTGGCCCAGGAACGAGCGCTGGACCGTCGTGACATAGCCCGTGCCGTGGCAGCGGCTGCACTGCTTTTCCTGTGCACCCTCGGCTCTACCGGAGCCGTTGCAATCCTCACAGGGGGCAAGGCGGTCATAGCTGATGGTCTTTTTGCAGCCGAGTGCCGCCTCCTCAAGGGTCACCGAAAGGGAGATGGCCATATCGCGGCCGCGACGACGCTCACGGCGATTTCGGGCGCCACCGCCGGCACCGCCGCCAAAGAACGACGAGAACAAGTCGTCCATGCCCATGCCACCAAAGATATCGTTGATATCGACGTAGCCGGAGCCACCGGGGCCGTCGGCAGTGCCGTAACGGTCGTAGTTAGCACGCTTCTGCTCATCGGAAAGAACGGAATATGCCTCGTTGAGCTCTTTGAACTTAGCCTCGGCCTCGGGGTCGTCCGAAACGTCCGGGTGTACGGTACGGGCCTTCTTTAGAAACGCGCGCTTAATCGTCCGCGCGTCGGCATCCTTGTCGACGCCAAGCACCTCGTAGTAATCCCTATTTTCCGACACGACCGAATCCTTCCGACTTTCATTATTGTCACAGTGCGTCCTATACCCAAGCTGGGCCGGCCGCAAACAGAGGGTTTGATGTTATTGCATTGCGTAGGGCGAAAGCATGGCACGTTGCGAGCAGCTCGCAAACCAAACCGACACGAGCGCAAACATAAATCCGTTGGCAAAACCGTTGGCAAACTGCATCGCGCCGCGCTTCCACCACAGCAGGCTGCGGTGCAGCACGCCGTCCGAGAGCACCATGAACAGGCCCATGGCAAACGGAATAAAGCACATCACGGCAAAGGCCGAGAACACGCCCGAGATGGCCGATAGCACCAAAAACGGCGCCACGATGCCCATCAGGTAAAAACCGGTACGGGCCTTGCCTTCCAGGCGCTCGGCCTCAACATGGGCCCGACCGACCAGATCACCGCCAGAGGCGCCGTTGGTGCCGGCGTGACCCATGCCGCCAATACGGACCTCGTCGCCATCGTGCGTGCCGGCGGGAAACTCAATCGTCTGCTCGGAGGTCACACGGGTTCGCCCGCTGCCGCCGCAATCGGGACAGGGGTCGGCGACGACCTTACCGGAGCCACCGCACTCAGGGCAGACAGACTGGAACGTGCCGGCACCAAACAGAAAGGACAGGTCGACATCGATGTGGCCGCGACCGCCGCAGCTCGGACAGGTATGTGCATGCTCGGACGAAACAGAGCCCGAACCGCCGCAGTGACCACAGGTATCGAAGCGCGTATAGCGGACGGTCTTGCGGGCACCGCCCTTGGCCTCCTTGGCGTCGAGCTTAATATCGACGACCACGTTGGCGCCGTTCTCGGGATTATAGGCAGCCTGCCCGCGACGCGGCTGACCCCAGGCGCCACCAAAGGGAAAGCCGCCCTCAAAGGGATTGCCGTAGCCCGCGCTGCCGGCGTAACCGCCGCCATAGGGCGAAGCCGTGGGAGCGCCGGCAAAGGGATTGCCCGAGCGCATGGCGTCGTAGCGCGCACGCTTCTGCTCGTCCGAAAGCACAGCATAGGCCTCGGAAACCTCTTTGAACTTTTCCTCGGCATCCGGTTCTTTGTTGACGTCCGGATGGAGCTTGCGGGCCTTTTGCTGGAAGGCTTTCTGTATATCACGCGAGGTGGCGTCCTTGGAGACACCCAAAATCTCGTAGTAATCTTTTTCGTTCATCGTCGCCATGCGCGGCAACCTCCTGCTCACAGCAGCGTATATATTGCGGTAATTCTACCCGAGCGGCCTAGGCTAGACCCCAAAACAGCTCGAACAGCACATTTCCATCGAGCCAGCCCAAGTGAGTGGGCGCTAAACGAGCACGGACGCGACCTGCGATAACGTCTTTCGAGGTGACGCGCCCCGCATGTCCTTCAATATGATCGGGCACCCAGGTGGCAAGGCCCAACTCGACCGCACGGTCGCAGGCCGCCGCCAACTCATCTGCAGCGATCACGCTTGCCGAGCGAACCAACAGATCGGGCCCAATGCCACGCGTCATGCGACAGGCAAGCATCAAATCCTCGGCCGCCGCCTCGCGCTGCGACAGATACTCGGCATCAAACGTCGTCGCGGCATCGTCGCGTTGCACCAAGCGCACGCGATACGCATCGCCGCGAGCAAGCACGTCGGGAAACAGCCCGGCCAAGCGATCGAAATCCTCGGCGTCGAGCATACCGGCGGCAGAGCGGCCCAAACCCAGATAGCCCTGTCCGGTCCAATAGGCAATGTTGTGGGCGCACTCATGGCCGTCGAGCGCGTAGCTTGCCACCTCATACGGGTGATAGCCGGCCGCACTCAGGCGCTCACGCGCCGCATCCATGCATGCAGCCTGAAAATCCTCGTCGGGCTCGAGCGACTCGTCGCGACACGCCATGCGATAGAGCGGCGTGCCCTCCTCGAGCGTGAGCGGGTACACCGACACATGATGCGGCGCCGCCGCCAACACGCCATCGAGTGTGCGCTGCCAGCTTAGGTCGGTCTGCCCGGGAAGGCCGCACATCAGGTCGCACGACACGACAAGCCCAGCGTCCTTGACCGTCGTGATGGCAGCGAGCGCCCGATCGGCATCGTGAATGCGGCCGATGGCGGTAAGTTCGGCGTTATCGAGCGTTTGCACGCCCAGAGAGACGCGCGTGACACCCACCCCGGCAAGCGCAGTGGCAAGCTCTGCGGTCAGCGATTCGGGATTGGCCTCGCAGGTAAACTCAACAGGCTTGCACCACGCAGAGATACGCCGGGCAAATTCTACCAAACGCTCCCCCGCCAGCGACGGCGTGCCGCCGCCAACATAGACGGTGCGGACCTGTGCAAGCGCGCCTGCGTCGCCAAAAGCATCGAGGCGCGCATACAACTGCTCAAAATAGGTATCGAGCGCAACGCTCATGTTGCACGGAGCAAAACTGCGTGAGTCAAAGTCACAGTACCGGCATTTTTGGGCGCAAAACGGCACATGCACGTACAGCGCGGTAACGGCCACCGTTAGGCCTCCAACGGATGAGCCGGCACCGACTCGCCGGCGGCAAGTGCGGCCTCACAGGCCACCACATCGTGCTCGATATCATCGACCAGTGCCATGAACTCCTCGTATGTGGAGCAACGCACCACCTGAGCGCGCCAGGCGGCAGCATGGGGCATGCCCTTTAGATACCAGCTTGCGTACGTGCGGGCACGCGACATGAGCGGCAACAGCTCGTGCGCGAGCGTCAGGTGCTCGCGCAGGGCATCCAGGCGCTCAACCGAGGAGCGAGAAGGAACCGGCGTGCCATCGAGTGCAAGGGCTCGGGCATCGCCGAACACCCACGGATTGCCGTAGATGCCGCGCGCGATAAACACCGCGCTGGCACCCGAGCTTTGCAGATGCTCAGCAGCGTCCTCTGCCGAGAACACATCGCCCGAACCGATAACGGGAATCTCGACGGCGTCGGCCACCTCATCGACGACCGACCAATCGGCCTGGCCCGTATAGAGCTGCGTGGCGCAGCGACCATGTACCGCCACCGCGGCGGCCCCTGCTCCCTCAAGCATCTGGGCAAACGTCGCGGCGTTGCGGTCTTCGGCGTAAAAGCCCTTACGGATTTTTACGGTCACGGGCACATGCGCCGCGCCCACCGCCGCCTCGACGATCTGCTCGGCCAGATCGGGAGTGCGCATAAGCGCCGAGCCCTCGCCCTTGGTGACGACCTTGCGAGCCGGGCAGGCCATGTTGATATCGATCAGCGACAGGCGATCGCCCACACGCTCCTCGACGGCAGCAACAGCGCTCGCAAACTGATCGGGCTTGGAGCCAAAGAGCTGCACGCAGATCTGCTGCTCCTCATCGGCCGGCAGTACCAGGCGCCACGTCTTATTGCTGGCATAGGCAAGGCCCGCCACGCTCACCATCTCGCTATAGGCAAGATGGGCACCGCGACGGCGGCACATGATGCGATAGGCGGGATCGGTCACGCCCGCCATGGGAGCCATAAGGAACGGCTGCTCGGCATAGGCTCCAAGCAACCGCTTGCTGTATTCAGAAAGTGCCATGGACCTACTCGTCCACCTTGAGAATCGCCATAAAGGCCTCCTGCGGAACCTCGACCGAGCCGATGGCCTTCATGCGCTTTTTGCCCTCTTTCTGCTTCTCGAGCAGCTTGCGCTTTCGCGAGATATCGCCGCCATAACACTTGGCCAGCACGTCCTTGCGGCGCGCTTTGACGGTAGAGCGGGCAATGATCTTGTTGCCGATGGCGCCCTGGATAGGCACCTCGAACAGCTGGCGCGGAATGATTTCCTTGAGCTTGTCGCACAGACCGCGGGCCAGGCCATAAGCCTTATCCTTGTGCACGATAAACGACAGCGCGTCCACCTCGTCGCCCGAAAGCAGGATGTCGAGCTTGACGAGCTCGGAGGGGCGATATTCGTTGAACTCGTAGTCGAGCGAGGCGTAACCCTTGGTGCGGCTCTTGAGCTGGTCAAAAAAGTCCAGAATGAGCTCGGCAAGCGGCATGTCGAAACGCATCTCGACCGATTTGCTCGTGAGATGGATCATGTCGGTTGTAATGCCGCGATGCTCGATAGCGAGCTGCATGACGGCACCCGTATACTCGGGCGGACAGATAATCTTGGCCTTGAGGTAGGGCTCCTCGATGCGCTCGATGCGCGTAGCCTCGGGCAGATCCTGCGGGCTGCGAACATCAATCATCTCGCCGTCGGTCTTGTAGACGTGATAGTCCACCGAAGGGCTCGTGGCAATCAGGTCCAGGTTGAACTCGCGCTCCAGGCGCTCCTTGACGACCTCCATATGCAGCAGGCCCAAGAAGCCAACGCGGAAACCAAAGCCGAGCGCCACCGAAGTCTCGGGCTCCCACACCAACGACGGGTCGTTGACATGCAGCTTATCGAGAGCGTCGCGCAGGTTCTCGTAATCCTTGTTGTCGATCGGGAACAGGCCCGTGTAGACCATGGGCTTGGCCTCACGGTAGCCGGGAAGCGGCTCGGGGCAGGGATTCGACGACCACGTAAGGGTATCGCCCACGCGCACGGCCTCGGGGTCCTTCAGGCCCGTGACCACGTAGCCCACCTCACCGACCGTCAGCGCGTCAACTGGTGTCTCGGCGGGACGCTTGACGCCCACGCCATCGACCAAAAAGTCACCCTTTGCCTGCATCATAAGGAGGGTATCGCCCTTTTTGATGGAGCCGTCAAACACGCGGACCGTGGCAACGACGCCGCGGTACTCATCAAAATACGAGTCCAGGATGAGCGCCTTGAGCGGCGCGTTTGCATCGCCCTTGGGCGGAGAGATCAAAAAGACGATGGACTCCAGCAGATCGTGGATGCCCTCGCCGGTCTTGCCCGATACGCATACGGCATCGTCGGCAGGGATCGCCAGGTCGTCCTCGATCTCGGTCTTGACCTCGTCGGGGTGTGCCGACGGCAGGTCGATCTTATTGATGGCGGGCACGATATCCAAGTTGGCGTTCATGGCGAGCGTCGCGTTGGAGACGGTCTGCGCCTCGACGCCCTGCGTGGCGTCGACGACAAGCACCGCACCCTCGCAGGCGGCAAGCGAACGCGAGACCTCATAGGTAAAGTCCACGTGGCCCGGCGTATCGATCAGGTTGAACTGATACGTCTCGCCATCGTCGGCGTCATAGGAGACACGAACGGCATTGGACTTGATCGTGATGCCGCGCTCGCGCTCAATATCCATGGTATCGAGCAGCTGCGACTCCATGTCGCGCTCGTCGACGGTATGGGTGAGCTCGAGGATGCGGTCACTAATCGTGGACTTGCCATGGTCGATGTGCGCAACGATCGAGAAGTTGCGGATGTGGGAAATGTCAATTGAAGTATCCATGCGGACTATCTTACCCGAGCGGTACAAAAAATGGAGCCTGTTCCATAAAACAGGCTCCATTTATGCGCGTAATCTGTGTGGTGTGAAATTTACAACTTAGGCGTTGATGCTGTTCACGAGCTTGGCAAGACCGGACTTGCGGTTGGAAGCCTGGTTCTTGTGGATAACATGCTTGGCGGCAGCCATGTCGAGACGCTTGGTGACGGTCTTGAGGGCAGCCTGGGCCTTCTCGGCGTCGCCCTCGGCGACGGCGGACTGGACGTGCTTGGTCAGCGTCTTGAGCTCGGACTTGACAGCCTTGTTACGCATGCGAGCTGCCTCATTGGTGCGGATACGCTTCTTCTGAGACTTGATGTTTGCCACTTCTGGAGTTCCTTTCGAGTTCCTTGCAAAAAATGTATGACACCTCTGAGACACGGTGAGGTCATGCAAGCGCCTACTATAGCACGCTCCCCCTCAAAGGGATAGAACGAATTTGTCAAATAGGCAGGTATCATCACGATTTTCTCAAGATGTTCGTAATCCAGAGCAAAAGCGCGGTCTGGGAATCAGCCGAACCCTTCAATGCGAGCTCCACATCGACCGCGCCCTCGAGCGCGGCAACGAGCTCGGTCATCGAAAAACGACGCGCCCAGGTCAGGTGATTCTTGACCTGCCAAGACTGGAGCTTGAGCGTCGCGGCAAGCTCGCGGCCCTGTCCACGCGCATCGAGTGCCTTGGCGACGATAAGCTCGCGAATGCGTCCGCACAGCAGCGTGTAGGTCCACACATAGCTCTTGGTGGGTAACAGCCCAAAGAGCTCAAGCGAGCGGCGCATATCACGAGCCGAGACCGCGTTGAGAAAATCCCAGGGCTGGACTTCGGCCGTGCGCACGATCCAGCGTTCCACATCGGCAAGCTCAATTTGCGGCGCCTCGACCATCTGGGCAAGCTTGGCCAAGTCGTTATCGAGCATGCGAGTGTTCTCACCCGAGCGCGAAACGAGCTCCTCGGCGGCCGCCGTCGAGATGGACTTTCCGTGCTGCGTCGCCATCTGCTGCACGCGGCGCGGGAGCTCCCAGCGCTTGGTGCCCGAACAGTCGATCACGGCCTTCTTGTCAATCTTGGCGATTGCCTTGTACAGGCGCGTGTTCTTGGCAAGCGAATCGGCGATGATGAGGCAAACCGTCGTGGGGCTGGGACTCGCCAGATACTCGACAAGCGGCTCGGAGATCGCTTTGACGAGTTTTGAGCAGCCGTCAAGGATTACCAGGCGAAACTCGCTGCCCATGGGAAAGGTGTTAAGCGACCCGATAATCGACTCGATATCGGGGTCTTTGGTCATATCGCGCTCGTCGAGGTTGAACTCGACCATGCCCGTCTTTTCCAGACGAGCCTTCATACGCGAGACGGCGTGGTCGCGTTTGACTCCGTCGGTACCGACGATCAGATACGCCGGCAAAAGACCGGTTTCGGACATCGCGCTCCCCTCCCGCAGGCTCTCGTGCTCGTACCGTGTCATTCTATCCCACGGGTTGGTCCCACGCCAACGGCAGCATCAAGGTCGCTGACATCGCATGGCAAAACCGGTTGCAGTCGGCGAGACAGTGATATCTCCCTGTTCGATGGTGCATGCGAACGCGCCACCCGCATCGCGAACGGCATCGATGCAGGCATCGGATGGATGACCGTAGCGGTTGCCCTCGCCCGCACTCGCGATAGAGAGCTCGGGCTTAAGCGTTTCCAGTAGGTCAGTGTCGACGGAAACTTTTGAGCCGTGATGCCCCAGCTTGAGCACATCGATATCGCCCACCGCCTGCACAAACTCGCACTCCTGATCGAGCTCGGCATCACCGGTGAGGAGCACGCGCAGGCTCTTGCCTTCCCTAGCATAGGAAAGCAGCAAGACAAGCGAGTCCTCATTGCCCTCGCCATCCACCGTGTCAAACGGCCACATCACACGAGCCCGAAATGCGCCGATATCGAACGTGTCTCCGCGGGCCACCTGCCGATACGCAACGCCGGGGCGATTCAGAACCTCAGCAGGCGCGCCTTCTAGCGCATCGGCCGCGACCGCAATGGTTCCAACCGAAAACTGATCGAGCACATCGGGAAGACCACCCCAATGGTCTTCGTCCCAATGCGTCACGAAGACGGCATCGATATGGTGGACATTGTTGCGAACCAACGCCGACACCACGCGCTCATCGAGCCCACAGTCGACGAGCGCCACAGTGCCACCCTGACGAACCAGAATCGCATCGGCCTGGCCAACATCGAGGACCGTTACCGAAGGCGGTGCGCATCGATCCCAATAGACATACGGAACACCCGCTGCAAGCATCAAACACAACAGCCCCACTGCCATGGGCCGTGCGCAGGGGCGTGGCCACCAGACCAAGAGGACGGCCAGCGTAAACGGCACCACGTATACCAAGGGTGTACCGGGCGGCACGCTTACGGATACGCCCGGAACGGCAGCAAAGAGCTGCTCAAAGAACAGGGCACAGCGAGCGACAATCATGGGCACCACGAGCGCCCCGTGACGCAACAGCGGCACAAGCGAGCAGGGCACCAGCACAATCGATATAGCGAGCAGCACGCTTATCACCGGACCGATCACGGCATTTGCGAGCGGGGCAATGAGCGAAAACGTCTCAAATGCGGGAATCGTAACGGGAAGTGTCGCCAGCTGCGAGCACAGCGTGACAGACAAAATACTGGCGACGCCCGATGGCACACCCAACTCGCCCAAGGCGTAGGTGGCGTAGGGGCAAAAACAAAGGATGGCAAAAACACTGGCGCACGATAGCTGAAAACCCATTTCGAACAATACCGTCGGCCGCAGCAACACAAAAATTGCCATGGTCAAAAAAAGAGCCGAGAGGCCATGCCGACGACGTCCGGCGCCGTTGGCGACAAGCGTCACCGCCACCATACAGCACGCGCGCACGGCCGAGGGCGAGGCGCCCGTAAAGACGGTATAGGCAGCGAGGGCCAGCACCAACAGCCCCCGCTGCAGCCCACGAGAGAGACGCGTCTTTTGCAGGGCGCTCTCAATCACAAACCCCACGATGGCAAGATGACTGCCCGAAACGGCGATAAGATGTGCGGTGCCCGTTACCGAAAACCAATCGCCCGCCGGCAGGGCACGCAGCTCGGCCGAGCGTCCGCAGACAACGCCGGCAATAAGCGAGCGCGCTGGATCGGTCGCGGGCGCGATAAGGGCAAGGAGCTCGTTTCGAAGCCAAAGCAACGGCCCCGGAGAACCCTCGTCGACCGATACCAACCGGACGACTTTAACCTTTCGAAGCTCGCCCCGAAGCACGCGTGAGCGCCCATACGCATCATTCTCAAACCGCGAAATTCGACCGATAGCACGTACATGCGAACCGGCGTCGAGTTCATGATCACACGACAGCCGTACCTGACCCAAGCGCTTTTCGCCCGCATACGCATCGCAGGTATAGGAGTACGAACCGTCATTGATGGACGGATCGCCCTGCACATAAAATTCGAGACTGCTCGCAGCCCGATTATCCAATGCCCTCGAAGCGCGCAGCGCCCCTATCGCCCAACCAGCGGACACGACCGCCCCCGCCACGAGGCCGAGAGCCGCGGCATACAGCCATCGCTTCCATCGCACAAGACGCATGCAGGACCGAGCCAATACGATGCACGCCGCAGCCGCAACGGGAATGGCCATAAGCAATATAACGGGCGCTGCCCGCTCTCCCAGCAGCACATCGGCTGCCACGTTAAGCACCAAGCCACAGCTCGCACACAAACCGGCACAAAGGACCATCGTCCACGGCATCAAGGGCCGCGGTGGCATCACATGCTCGCGCTCGGTCGCACTCATACGCAGATGCAATCTTTGATTTTGGCGAGCTTCTTCTCACCGATCCCCGATACGCGCATAAGGTCATCAACCGAGGCAAAGGCCCCGTTTTGCGTCCGTTCGTCGATAATTGACTGGGCCATAGAAGGCCCGATGCCCGAAAGCGTCTGCAGCTCCGCCGCACTTGCCGTATTGATGTTCACGAGCCCCGACGAAGACCCCGCACCAGGAGTCGTGGCAGCACCGCTTTCGGCCCCGCCGACCGCCACAGCCGCTTGTTGCTCCCCCACCGTCGGCACATAGATCTTTTGACCATCTGTGATCTTGGACGCACGATTAAGCCCTGTCACATCCGCCTCGGCCGTAAGCCCTCCGGCAGCATCGATTGCCTGGGATACCCGCGCTCCGCCTTTGAGCCGGTACACGCCAGGCCTCACAACGGCGCCATCCACATCGACGTACACCTCGGCGGCAGAAGAACTCTTGGCAGACGACTCATCGGCATCATCAGGTGACACATCCCCGTCCCCTCGCACATCCGAGGCGCCTGCCTCGTCACTACGCTCAAACGACACGTTGCTGGAATGGCCACCAAAATTTGCCATCGCCAGGCCACTCGCAGCGGCAATGGCAACCAGAATCGCCACGACCACCGCCTTATGGCCGAGCAGCTTTTCTGCCCAGCGGTCCATCCGTTTAACCCGTTCGTGTTGCTCGCGCTGCGCCATAGCAAACACCTCCCAACACCATCGTGTCAGGAAACGAGCGCCGCAGACTCCGCACGCCCACACCAGTTTCCACGGTCAAACCAAAAGCTGACCAAAACCTTGCTGAAAAGTGTCCATTTATTCAGGCAAACGTCGACAAATGAACCGTTTATCGCCTAATGCCCAGATAGCAAAAGACCGACGATGCAGGCGCATCGTCGGTCTATGCACAAATTTATTCGTGATCTTGGTAAATCTCACGCGGAGCAAGCTCCGAATGTTTGCGTTTTAAGGTCTTAGGGGCCTTGTACGTGTTGCTCTCGAAGTCGATGTACTCGGTCTGCTTAAGCAGGCGCTCGATCATCTCCTCATGATCGAACAACTCCCAGGCCTCATGCACGGCATCGAGTTTAGCGTGCGTCTCGGGACGGCGCGGCATAAACAGCGTGCAGCAGTCGGGAGCGGCCTCAGTCGAGATATCGAATGTACCGATCTCCTCGGCACGTGCGATGATCTCCTGCTTGTCCGAACCGATGAGAGGACGGAACACGGGGATCTTCACGGCCTCGTTGACGGCCATGATGTTCTCAAGCGTCTGGGAGGCAACCTGCCCAAGCGATTCGCCCGTAACGATAGCCTTGGCACCCTCGATGTGTGCAATGCGCTCAGCAACCGAATACATAATGCGGCGGTACATGATCACGCGCAGGTTGCTGGGACAGGTGACCGAAATCTCACGCTGGCAGTCGCCAAACGGCACCACGTACAGACGACCGATCTGGACACCCGGCGCAAGCGCACGGATGATGTCCTGCACCAAATACTCGCTCGTATCGGGCGTCTGCGGACGACCGGAGAAATGCACCGGCACGCACACCGCGCCGCGACGCGCGAGCATCCAGGTCGCCACCGGAGAATCGATACCCGACGACAGCAGCGTCACGACCTTGCCGGCAGAACCCACCGGCAGACCGCCCACGCCGCGCTCAGAGCGCGCGTACACATAAACGCTGCCCTGGACCACCAGTACGTGCACCATTGCATCGGGGTCGTGCATTTGAACCTTTTTATCGGGGAAGGCCTCACACAGTACCTCGCCCGCCTGACGATTGATATCGATCGAGGTGAGCTCATAGTCAGTATTGGAGCGCTTGGCGTGCACCTTAAACGAATCGAAGGAACCAAACTCGCGCAGCGCCTTCACGGCGGCGGCGCAGTACTCCTGCGGGTCGCGGTTGGTGTGATACGCCAAAGACACACGAGCAACGCCGGGGACGGTGCGGATGACACGCGCCGCCTCGTCGGCCTGATGCTCGTTAAAGGTCACGAGGATATAACCGGAAATTCGAGACACGGCGTTCACGGAAAAGGCGGCCAAGGCCGCCTTAATGTTATCCATGAGGATATGCTCAAAATGTGCGCGGTTCTTGCCCTTCAGTCCAACCTCGTGATAGTGGACTAGGCAGACGCGAGCCGCCATTTAGGCTTCAGCAACCTTGTGGCCGAGCGCCTTCTCGTAACGGGCCTCGTCGTAAGAGATGTCGCCGTCGACAATCTCGTCCATAGCCATCGAGATGGTATCGGCACCGGAAAGCCCGATGGTGATGTCATCGACATCCTGGACGGCAAGCACGCGGTTGTGCTGGCCACGCAGCATGCTATTGATGTCGCAGGCGCGCTTGGAGGCAAGCGAAGCGAGCAGGAAGCGGTTATGATCGGTCTTCTCCAGAAGATCGTCAATACAAGGCTTTACAACGGACACGGACCTCAGATCCTTTCATGCATATCGAGAACGCGAACGAGCTCATCGGTCGCGCGGTCGAGATCGTCATTCACCACGACGTCGTCGTAGCGGTCGGCAAGGGCAAGCTCATCGGCGGCGTTTGCCATACGCAGCTCAATCGTCTCGGGCGTCTCGGTACCGCGACCGACTAGACGCTCGCGGAGCACCTCAAGCGAAGGCGGCTTGATAAAGATCAGCACGGCCTCGGGGAAACGCTCCTTCACCTGCAGGGCGCCCTGGACATCGATCTCCAAAATCAGAGACGAGCCCGAGGCGAGCTTGGATGTGACCTCGCTCACCAACGTGCCGTAGCAGTTACCGTGGACCTCGGCCCACTCAACAAACTCACCGTTTGCCACGCGGCGGTCGAACTCCTCACGCGTCAGAAAAAAGTAGTTGACGCCGTCGACCTCACCTTTGCGTGGTGCTCGCGTGGTAGCCGAAACCGTCAGACCCAGGTTCGAGCGGCGCTCGCGCACACGAGTGACGAGCGTACCCTTGCCTGCGCCTGACGGTCCAGAAATCACAAAGAGCTTGGAATCCTGAGCGCTCACTTATTTGGTCAGCTGCTCGAGGAGCTGCTCGCGCTGACGGACGCCGAGGCCCTGGACGCGACGAGTAGCGGAGATACCGAGCTCCTCCATGATCTTGGCGGCCTTGGCCTTGCCATAACCGGGGAGAGACTCGATGAGGGTGGAAACCTTCATGCGGGAAGCGATGGGGTCATCGGAGTTGAGCACGGACTCGAGGGACTTCTCGCCCTTCTTGATCTGCTCGCGAAGCTCAGCGCGGGCGTGACGTGCGGCAGCAGCCTTCTCAAGAGCCTGCTTGCGCTGCTCGTCGGTAAGCTGAGGGAGTGCCATTCGTACCTCCAAATAGTTGGGTTATATCTGATTCAATAATTGGCATTTTAGCACGTAGAACGTACAAAATGCCTAATCGCGGCTCCATAGGTTAGACGATACCCGCAAAAAGTGCAATATACTGCGCCCAAAGTTAAGCCCCTGACCTGCGATTCCACACAAAGGATGGGAAAGTTTACGCAGGCACAGGGGCTATTTTGTGCTAATGAGACCCAAAAGTGGTGACTTAGGGGAATCTTTTACGCGACGTTTTCGACCAGCTCGGCGACGATGGCGTCAAAGGCGGCAACCGGATCGTCGGCACCGGTGATGGGACGGCCCACCACAATGTGGCTTGCGCCACGCTCGATAGCCTGGGAAGGCGTCGCCACGCGGGACTGGTCGCCAAGGGCGGCACCCACCGGACGCACACCCGGAGTCACGATCAGGGCATCAGGACCCAGCAGCTCACGCATGTCGTGAGCCTCCATCGGTGAGCACACGATGCCATCGATGCCGTTGGCCTGAGCAAGCTTTGCCAAGCGGGCGGCCTCCTCGGCCACGGGCGACTCGACGCCGATCTCGCTCAAGGCATCCTGATTCATGCTCGTGAGCACGGTGATGGCGACGAGTTTGGCGCGGTCCTCACGCGCCTCCTCGGCACCCTCGCGGCAGGCAGCGAGCATAGCACCCGAGCCCAGGCCGTGGACCGAAAGCAGGTCGGCACCGGCAAGCGAGGCCGAGCGGGCAGCGCCGCGCACCTGATGCGGAATGTCATGGAACTTAAGGTCGAGGAAGACCTTAAAGTCAAGGTCCTTAAAGGTCTTGACGATCTGGGGACCCTCAGCGTAATAGAGCGTCATGCCGACCTTGAGCCAGGCGGCATGGCCCGAAAGCTCGTGGGCGAGCTCGAGCGCGCGCTCACGGTCGCAGTCGAGGGCGACGATAACACGGTCGCGGGCATCATTCTCTAGCATTCGAAAGCACCCACCAGCTCGTTGATGTCCTTTACGCCCTGGGACTCGGCCCAGGCCTCGAGCTCATGCGCGATCTTAAGCGAAGCACACGGATCGACGAAGTTGGCCATGCCGACCGACACGCAGGTGGCGCCGGCCAGGATAAACTCAGCCGCATCCTCGCCAGTCATGACACCGCCGACACCGTTGATGGGGATATCGACGGCCTGGGCAACCTCCCAGACCATGCGCACGGCGATGTGGTGGCACAGCGGGCCCGAAAGGCCGCCCTTGGGCTTGGCCACGCGGGACTTGCGGGTATGAACGTCGATGGCCATGCCCTGGATGGAGTTGATGACCGAAAGGCCGTCGGCGCCGGCGGCCTCGAGAGCCTTGGCAATCTCGGCAACGTTGACCGGAGCCATCTTTACGAACAGCGGCTTATCGGTCACCTTGCGGCAGGCAGCCATAACGGAAGAGGCGCCCTCGGGCGTTGATCCCATGGCGGCACCGCCGGCGGCAATATTAGGGCAGCTCACGTTGATCTCGTAGCCGGCAGCCCAGGGGCACAGCTCGACATACATCTCGAGCGCGCGGACAAACTCCTCGACGGAGTGACCGGCGACCTGGCAGATGACCTGGCAACCGTCCTTGGAGAGCTGCTCGAGCCACGGACCGGACTCACGGGCAAAGGCAGCCACGCCGGGGTTCTGAAGGCCCACGGAGTTGATCATGCCGCCCGGGATCTCAGCCATGCGGGGCGCGGGGTTGCCGGGCCAGGGCTCGGCAGCACAACCCTTGGTGGTGATGGCGCCCAGCTGGGAGACATCGAAGAAGTTCTGGAACTGCCAACCGTAGCCAAAGGTACCGGCTGCGGTGTTGATGGGGTTTTGCATCTTGACGCCGCCGAAATCGACGGCCATGTTCACAGTACCCACTAGAAGACCACCACCTTGGAAGCATCGAACACGGGGCCGCACATGCAGGCGCCCTTCATACCGTCGACCGTCTCGACATTGCAGGTGTTGCAGGCGCCAAAGCCACAGCTCATCATGCGCTCGAGCGACACCTCGCAGTACGCACCGGCCTCGGCAGCAGCGGCGGCGACCTTCTTCATCATGACGGCGGGACCGCAGCTGGCGACGTAGTCGTAGCCGCCCTCGCCGAGCAGCTCGGCGGCAGGATCGGTGCAAAAACCGTGCGTGCCGAGCGAGCCGTCGTCGGTGCAAACGTCGACCGTATCGCACAGAGCGCGGAACTCATCGATACCCACAGCCTTGGACGCGGTGCCAAAGCCCAGGCACACGTCGACGGCCACACCCTGCTCGGCAAGCTTACCGGCAAGGCACAGCACGGGCGGAACACCGATGCCGCCCGCAACGAGCAGCGCTTTCCTGGTGCCCTCGGGCACAAGCCAGCCGCGTCCGCCGGGGCCCAGCAGATTAGAGGTGGAACCGGGGGCCATCTGCGACAGACGACGGGTGTCGTCGCCCACGACGGCGTACCACAGCTCGACGGTGCCGGCCTGGGCGTCGGCGCGATAGAAGCTCAGGGGCACGCGAAGCAGCGAGGACGCATCACCGGGCACGGCAATGTTCACAAACTGACCGGGCTTGAGCGCACTTGCAAGCTTGGGGGCCGAGATGACGAGCGAGAAGATGCCGTCGGCAATCTCCCGGTTCGAGACGACCTCAAAGTCGTGCATGCGTGCAGTGGAAGGTGTGGGCATAGACGCTCCAATCCCCCATGCGGTTGCATGGTCAAAACGAACAGAAAGCGCGGCACCGCAAGGGCACCGCGCACAAAAGCGATAAGGCTATGCTAGCAGATGCAGCCGTCGGCGAGCGTCTGCTTACCGCCGACAAAAACATCGGTGGCACGACCAGTGAGCGTGCGGCCGGCAAAACCGGAGTTCTCGGCACGCGACTCGTATCCATCCTCGCCGACCGTCCAGGTGGCGGACGCGTCGAACACGGTCAGGTCGGCAACGGAGCCCGCCTTGACCTGAACCTGGTCGAGGCCCAGGATCTCACGCGGCTTGATGGCCATGAGCTCGACCATGCGGCCCATACTCATCTTGCCCGTGTTGACCAGCTCGGTGAGTACGAGCGACAGCGAGGTCTCGAGGCCGATCATGCCAAAGGGCGCAAGCTCGAACTCGCGCGCCTTCTCCCACGGGGTGTGGGGAGCGTGATCGGTGACGATAGCGTCGACGGTGCCGTCGATGACGCCCTGACGGATGGCCTCGGCGTCCTCGTCGGTGCGCAGCGGCGGGTTGACCTTGAGCGAGGTGTTGTAGGTCTCGTCCAGGTCGTTCTCGGTCAGGAACATGTGGTGCGGAGTGGCCTCGCAGGTAACCTGAACACCAGCGGCCTTACCGGCACGCACGATCTCCAGGCCATGGGCGGTGGAGATGTGCTGAATGTGCAGCTTGGCGCCGGTCAGCTTGGCGATCTCGATGTCGCGAGCGATCTGGAGCTCCTCGCCGGCAGCCGGCCAGCCCTCGAGAGCCAGACGGGTCGAGACCTTGCCCTCGTTGATCTGGCCGTGGCCGACCAGGTCCTCGTCCTGGCAGTGGCTCATAAAGACCTTGCCGAACATCTTGCCGTAGTCCATGCAGCGACGGAGCATGCCCGCGCCCTGCACGCCGCGACCGTCGTCGGTGAAGGCGACGGCGCCGTGGGCGACCATATCACCCATCTCGGACATGGCCTCGCCCTTAAGACCGCGGGTCATGGCGCCCGACGGATAGACGCGGCAGTGACCGACCTCGGCAGCACGGGACTTGACGAACTCCACGACGGTGCCGTTATCGGTGACGGGATCGGTGTTGGGCATGGCGCACACGCCGGTAAAGCCGCCCTTGGCAGCAGCGCGGGTGCCGCTCTCGATGTCCTCTTTGACCTCGTAGCCGGGCTCACGAAGGTGAACGTGCATATCCACCAGGCCGGGGACGAGGTACTTGCCGGAAAGGTCGCGGACCTCGGCTCCCTCGACGGCGAGATTCTCGCCGACCTCGGCGATCTTATCGCCGTCAATCAGGACGTCAACGACACCGTCAAGCTCGACGGACGGGTCGACGACGTGGGCATTCTTAAGAAGCAAGGCCATTATCGGCACCTCCAAGCAGCAGATACAGGATAGCCATACGCACGCAGATACCGGCGTAGACCTGCTCCAGGATGACGGAGCGTTGCGGGTGGTCGGCCATATAGGAGTCGAACTCGACGCCGCGGTTGATGGGGCCCGGGTGGCAGATGATCGCATCGGGCTTCATGAGCTTCTCGCGGTCCTTGGTCAGACCGAAGAGCTTGTGATACTCACGAATGGTCGGGAACGGGGCGCCCTCGAGGCGCTCCTGCTGCACGCGCAGCATGTAGACGACGTCCAGCTCGGGCAGGACGGAATCGAGGTCGCTCGTCACGTGGTCGCAGCCCAGGACCTCGGGCGCCGGCGGCAGCAGCGTGCCGGGGGCGACGGCGTAGGTCTCGCAGCCCATGATCTTAAGGGCGGGGATTAGCGAGCCGCAGACACGGGAGTGCGCGATATCGCCGACGACAGCGACCTTCAGACCGTGGAAGTCGCCCTTGTGCTCCCAGATGGTGTACAGGTCGAGCAGGGCCTGCGTGGGATGGTTGTGCTTGCCGTCACCGGCGCAGATGACGCTCGCGGGCGAGTTCTGCGTGACGATGTAGGGAGCACCGGCGTGCTTATCTCGCACGACGATGCAGTCGATCTTATAGGCGTTGAGGGTCTCGACGGTGTCGACGAGGCTCTCGCCCTTGACCGTGGAGGTCGAGGAGCCGCCAAAGTTGAGGCTGTCGGCCGAAAGACGCTTCTCGGCGAGCTCGAAGGAGCTGCGGGTGCGCGTCGAGGGCTCGTTGAACATGTTGACGATGGTCTTGCCCTTGAGCGTGGGGACCTTCTTGATCGCACGCTCGTTGACCTCGGAGAACGCCTTGGCGGTCTCGAGGATGAGCTTGATGTCCTCTTCGGAGTACTCGGTAATGTCGATCAGGTGCTTATGGTTGAACGCCACGGTACTACTCACCTCCCAGCGGCGCGGAGCCCACGTGGGAACCCGGCGCGACGTCGTTAATCTCGACAGCGGTGTGGCCGTCGACTTCCTTCATATATAGGTGCACGTTCTCCTCATGCGACGAGGGAACGTTCTTGCCGACAAAGTCCGGCGAGATGGGGAGCTCGCGGTGGCCGCGGTCAACGAGGACTGCCAGCTCGATGCGGCTCGGACGGCCCAGGTCCATGACGGCGTCGAGAGCGGCGCGAATGGTACGGCCCGTATACAGGATGTCGTCCACCAGCACGACGCGCTTGCCGTCGACGCTAAAGGGAATGTTGGTGGCGTGGATCGCGGGAGCGAAATTGGTAGCGTAGTCATCGCGGTAGAAGCTGATGTCGAGGCTGCCGAGCGGAACGTCGACGCCCTCGATCTCCTTGATCTCCTCGGCGAGCTTCTTTGCCAGAAGGTCGCCGCGCGTGACGATGCCGACCAGAGCGAGGTCTTCACAGCCCTCGTTGCGCTCGAGAATCTCGTGCGCGATGCGGGTCATCGCTCGATTGACGGCGGTCTCGTCCATGATGACCGCCTTGGGGGAAGTCGTGCCCATCGATCTCCTTCCTCACATGTCTTGACTGCTGACACAGTCAAAAAAATAGATGCCCGACCGCTCAAAGCGGACCAGACACCCACAGGAAGGGCTGCTCTTTGGCAGCTATGTAATTCCATGTGGGTATCTCGTACCCCTTTAATGGTCAAGGGATAGTGTAGCCAACCTCGAGCTTAATTGCGAGCATAAATACAGGGCAATCCGTAAACGGAGCCCAATGCTCAATAAACGTATATATTTGTGGGACGAGCTTGAAAACGTACGCACGAGCTGGCATAATCCCCTCTGCTGCACGCAAATCGGATCTACGTCCAGGGCCGTGGCGTGAGCACTATCGCCAAAAGAGAAATATCTCTGTGTAGATTACGCACAGGGAACTGCTTCTGTGCTATAGTTCAGGCTTGTTTGTTAACGCGACATGTTCGTTTGTCGCCCAAGGAGGGTCAGTTATGTCCAAAGTTTGCGAAGTTTGCGGTAAGCACCCCGTTGCCGGTCGCTCCATCAGCCACTCTCACCGCGTCACCAACCGTAAGTTCCGCCCCAACATCCAGCGCGTCTACGTGGTCGTCGATGGTCACCGTCGCAAGATGAACGTTTGCTCCACCTGCCTCAAGTCCGGCAAGGTTGCGCGCTCCTAAATAAGGTCTTACCAACAAGTACCTCGGACTCTCCGGGTCAAAGACCTCGCGTTCACATAGAACTTACCAAAGGCGTCCTCCCCAACGGAGGGCGCCTTTTTGCACTCATTTGGGACAGACTTACATGAGTGAAAGCGCTCATATAAGTCGATCCCCAATGAACGAGGCGATGCACTGGTAATTAGTTTGCTTAAAACGTTTCATTTTATTGAAGCGTTTTAGTGTGCCTTTTAGAGGAATCTGACCGTTCGCCGAATAATTTCTTGCTATCATGCAAGGCGTAGGGTAAATCTCCGATCGCAAGGAGACACAAATGGTGAAAAAGTCACCGGAAAACACTACTCCCGCAATTGTGGACAACGTAGAGGCGCTTGAGGCTAAGCTCGCTCAGATGCGAGAGGCCCAGGCGCTTTTTGCTACGTACACGCAGGAGCAGGTCGACAAGATCTTCTATGAGGCCGCCATGGCCGCCAACAAGGCTCGTATCCCGTTGGCGAAGATGGCCATCGAGGAGACCGGCCGCGGCGTTCTTGAGGATAAGGTCATCAAGAACCACTACGCCGCAGAGTACATCTACAACGCTTACAAGAACACCAAGACCTGTGGTGTCCTGGAGCGTGACGAGGCTTACGGCATCACCAAGATCGCCGAGCCCATCGGCATCGTGGGCGCCGTCATCCCGACGACCAACCCCACCTCCACCGCGATCTTCAAGACGCTGATCAGCCTGAAGACCCGCAACGGCATCATCATCTCCCCGCACCCGGCAGCCGCCAAGTGCACCATCGCCGCCGCCAAGCTCGTGCTTGACGCCGCCGTCAAGGCCGGCGCCCCCGAGGGCATCATCGGCTGGGTCGATGTCCCCTCCATCGAGCTGACCAACATGGTCATGCGCGACGTCGACATCATCCTCGCCACCGGTGGCCCGGGCATGGTCAAGGCCGCTTACTCCTCGGGCAAGCCCGCCCTGGGCGTTGGCGCCGGTAACACCCCGGTCATCATCGACGACACCGCCGATGTGCTGCTCGCCGTCAACTCCATCATCCACTCCAAGACCTTCGACAACGGCATGATCTGCGCTTCCGAGCAGTCCGTGACCGTCATCGACACCATCTATGACCAGGTTAAGGCCGAGTTCCAGAAGCGCGGCTGCTACTTCGTCAAGCAGGGTGCCGAGATGGAGGCCCTGCGTGCCGCCATGTTCAAGAACGGCGCTCTCGACCACCGCATCCCCGGCATGGCCGCCGCCAAGATCGCCGAGCTCGCCGGCATCGAGGTTCCCGCCAAGACCAAGATCCTGATCGCCGAGGTCACCTCCACCGACCCCGCCAAGGAGGAGTTCTCCCACGAGAAGCTCTCCCCGGTCCTGGCCATGTACCACGCCAAGGACTTCCAGGAGGCCGTCGACAAGGCCGAGCACCTGGTGCTCGCCGGTGGCCCGGGCCACACCGCCTCTCTGTACGTGCACCCCGCCCAGGCCGAGAAGATCAGCCTGTTCGAGCACGTCATGAAGGCCTGCCGTATCGTCATCAACACCCCGTCTTCGCACGGTGGCATCGGTGACCTGTACAACTTTGGCATGAAGCCGTCTCTGACCCTGGGCTGCGGCTCCTGGGGCGGCAACTCCGTCTCCGAGAACGTTGGGGTGAAGCACTTGATCAACGTTAAGACTGTGGCCGAGCGCCGTGAGAACATGCTGTGGTTCCGCGCTCCCGAGAAGGTCTACTTCAAGAAGGGTTCCACGCCCGTCGCCCTCGACGAGCTGGGCAACGTCATGGGCAAGAAGCGCGCCTTCATCGTCACCGACCAGTTCCTCTTCAAGAATGGCAACACCCGCGCCATCGAGGCCAAGCTCGACGAGATGGGCATCGCCCACGACTGCTTCTATGACGTCGAGCCCGATCCGTCGCTGCAGTGCGCACGTCGCGGCGCCAAGCAGATGGCCCTCTTTGAGCCGGACGTCATCATCGCCGTCGGCGGTGGCTCCGCTATGGACGCCGGCAAGATCATGTGGATGATGTACGAGCACCCCGAGTGCAAGTTTGAGGACATGGCCATGGACTTCATGGACATCCGCAAGCGTATCTTCACCTTCCCCGAGATGGGCAAGAAGGCCTACTTCGTCGCCGTCCCGACCTCCTCGGGTACCGGCTCCGAGTGCACGCCGTTCGCCATCATCACCGACAAGGAGACCGGCATCAAGTGGCCGCTCGCCGACTACGCGCTGCTCCCCAACATGGCTATCGTCGACGCCGACAACTGCATGACCGCCCCGCGCGGCCTGACCGCTGCCTCCGGCATCGACGTCATGACCCACGCCATCGAGTCCTACGTCTCCATCATGGCTTCCGACTACACCAAGGGCCTCTCCGAGCGCGCTGCTAAGCTCGTCTTCGAGAACCTGCCCTCCAGCTTCACGAACGGCGCCAAGGACCCGCATGCCCGCGAGGAGATGCACAACGCCTCTTGCATGGCCGGTATGGCCTTCGCCAACGCCTTCCTGGGCCTCAACCACTCCATGGCTCACAAGCTCGGCGCCTTCCATCACCTGCCCCACGGCCTCGCCAACGCCGTCATCCTGACTCGCGTCATGCGCTACAACGCCGCCGAGGCTCCCGTCAAGATGGGTACCTTCTCCCAGTATCCTTACCCCAACGCGCTGCACAACTACGCCGAGATGGCCAAGTACTGCGGCATCGAGGGCAAGGACGACAAGGAGGTCTTCGAGAACTTCATCACGAAGCTCGAGGAGCTCAAGGACTTCATCGGCGTCAAGAAGACCATCGCCGACTACGGTGTTGACGAGCAGTACTTCCTCGACACCCTCGACGAGATGACCGAGCAGGCATTCAACGACCAGTGCACCGGCGCTAACCCGCGCTACCCGCTCATGAGCGAGATCAAGGAGCTCTACCTGGACGCCTACTACGGCCGCGAGCCCCAGGACTACGCCGTCTGCTAGTTTTAGCACGGTTATTTGCGGCGGGGGTGCACGGGTGTACGCACGCCCCCGCCGTTGCTTCTATCGCATCGTTGAAAGGATGCAATCATGCTGCTCCCCGATTCCAAGACCGAGCTCGTCCGTCGCGGCAACAAGGTCGTTTACGACCTGGGCGACAAGATCGTCAAGGTCTTTAACGAGACCAAGCCCGTCTCCGACGTGTTCAACGAGGCTTTGAATCTTGCCCGCATCAACGAGTGCGGCATCCGCAGCCCCAAGGCTCTTGAGGTTTCTCAGCTCGAGAACGCCAACGGCTGGGCGCTCGTGACCGAGAAGGTTCCGGGCACCACGCTTGCCGAGAAGATGACTGCCGAGCCCCAGCGCTTTGGTGAGTACCTCGAGATGTTCGTCGACCTCCAGATCGAGATCCACGGCTACACCTCCCCGCTGCTCAACCGTCAGCGCGATAAGTTCGCCCGCATGATCGACAGCCTCGATCAGCTCAATGCCACTACGCGCTACAACCTTCAGGAGCGTCTGGACGGCATGACCAAGGAGTTCAAGGTCTGCCACGGCGACTTCAACCCCTCCAACGTCATCGTCGGCGAGGACGGCCAGCTGTACGTCTGCGACTGGGCACATGCCACCCAGGGCTCCCCTGCTGCCGACGTTGCCACCACCTACCTGCTCTTTGCCCTCAACAGCAAGGATCAGGCCGAGGCCTACCTGGAGCTCTACTGCGACCGCGCCGACATGCCCATGCAGGTCGTGCGTCAGTGGACGAGCATCGTCGCCGCTTCCGAGCTCGCTCGTAAGCGCAACGTGAACGATGAGTTCCTTAAGAACTGGATCGACGTCGTCGATTATCAGTAATATCTGAGCGATTCATTTCGCATCGGAGGCACAAAGGGAAACCCCGCAGCTCGAATGGGCTGTGGGGTTTCCCTTTTAGCTATAAAAGATTCTTAGACGCAAAAGCGGCCCTGCACCTCTCCCTCGAGAGACGCAGGGCCGCTTCGTAAGCGCACTCAACGCAGCGGGCTCGATTAACGGCGTGCTGCCTTCACAAGCTCGGCAACCTTGGCGACAACCTCATCGATCGCCACATCCTCGCGCTCGCCGTTAGCACGGTCCTTGAGCTCAACGGTACCGTTCTTAAGGCCGCGCTTGCCAAGAATCACCTGATACGGGAAGCCCATAAGGTCGTTGTCGGCAAACTTAAAGCCGGGACGCTCGTCACGGTCATCGACGACAACCTCGATGCCCTCGGCGCACAGGCCATCAACAATCTGCTCGCAAACGGTCGCGCACTCCTCCTTCTTGGGATCGAGCGGAATCACCGCGACCTCGTACGGAGCGACAGAGACCGGCCAGACGATACCGTGCTCATCATTGTGCTGCTCCACGACGGCTGCGAGCGAGCGGGACACGCCAACGCCGTAGCAACCCATAATGAGCGGCTTCTCCTTGCCGTCCTCGTCCATAAAGGTGGCACCCATGGCCTCGGAATACTTAGTGCCCAGCTGGAAGACCTGGGAGACCTCGATACCGCGGGCAGCGGAGAGCGGCTTGCCGCAGTGCGGGCAGGGATCGCCGGCAACGACGGTGACCAGATCGGCCCACTCGTCTACGGTAAAGTCGCGCTCGGGGCAGGCACCGGTAAAGTGATAGTCGACTTCGTTGGCACCGCAGGCCCACTGCTTGGACTCGCGAAGGCTCTCGTCACAGACAAGACGAATGCCCTCGGGCAGGTTAACCGGTCCGATAAAGCCCTTATGCAGACCGTAGGTCTGGAGCTCCTCGTCGGTCATCATGCGATAGCCCTTGCCAAAGACATGCTCGGCCTTGCAGTCATTGAGCTCGTGATCGCCCGGAACAATGGCCACAACAGGCTTACCCTCGGCATCGATCAACGCCAGGGACTTGCGCGTACCGTTCTCGGGGAACCCGAAGAACTTGGCAACGGCCTCGATGGTGCCCATGCCCGGAGTCTCAACCTTGGTGAGCGTACCGTCGCCGGGGCCCTCGGTCACGACAACCTTGGTGCTTGCCGCTTCGTCATCGGCAGCAAAGCCGCAGTCGTCGCAGTAGACGAGCGAAGCCTCGCCGGCCTCTGCCAGCGCCATGTACTCGACGGAGGTGTCGCCGCCGATCTCGCCGGAATCGGCGACGACGGGCAGAGCCTTGATGTAGCAGCGCTCGCAGATGTTGGCGTACGCCTGCTTCATCTTGTCGTACTCCTCCTGCAGGCTCTCCTGCGTGGCGGAGAAGCTGTAGGCGTCCTTCATGATGAACTCGCGGCCGCGCATCAGGCCAAAGCGAGGACGGAACTCATCGCGGAACTTATCCTGGATGTGATAGAGATTCACCGGCAGCTGTTTGTAGGAACGCAGCTCATTGCGCACCAGGGCAGTCACGGTCTCCTCGTGCGTGGGACCGAGCACGAACTCGCGTCCGTGGCGGTCATCAAAGCGCACGAGCTCCTTGCCATAAGCATCGATACGGCCGGACTCACGCCACAGCTCGGCATCGACCATGATGGGCATCATGAGCTCCTGGGCGCCGGCAGCATCCATCTCGTCGCGCACGATGTTCTCGATCTTACGAATCGAGCGCCACGCGAGCGGCAGATAGGAATAGAGACCGGCGGCCTCCTTGCGGATCATGCCGGCACGAAGCAGCAATCGATGGCTCGCAAGCTCGGCGTCGGCCGGATCCTCTTTGAGCGTCGGAGCATACAGCTTAGACATATACATTGCTCGAGTCATTTATTTCTCCTCAATAAGCTTGTCGGCCTCGGCCATAAGCGCGTCGACAATTTGGTCCTCAGCTACTTTACCAATGATCTGGCCGTGCGAAAAGAGCAGGCCCTGACCTCGTCCGCAGGCAACGCCCAAGTCGGCGTCAGAGGCCTCGCCGGGGCCATTGACCGCACATCCCATCACGGCAATCGAAAGCGGCGCAGAGTAGTTCTTAAGCCGCTCGGTAACCTCCTCGGCGATAGGAATGAGGTTGACCTGGCAGCGAGCGCATGTGGGGCACGAGACGATCTCGGGACCGCGGCGGCGAAGGCCGAGCGACTGCAAGATATCCCAGGCGACCGGCGGCTCCTCGACCGGATCGGCCGTAAGCGAGACGCGCATGGTATCGCCAATGCCCTCGGAAAGCAGAATACCCAAGCCCACAGAGCTCTTAATGGTGCCCTGGAGCTTGGTTCCGGCCTCAGTCACGCCCAAGTGAAGTGGAACATGGGGGATTTCGCGCGAAAGGGCACGATAGGTGTCGAGCGTCGTTGACACGCTATGCGCCTTGGCGGAAAGCACGATATTGGTAAAGCCGCGATCCTCAAAATGTTTGACGAAACGCTCGCTCGACATCACGAGCTTTTCGGGTTGCGTAAGGTCGTCGCGCTCGGCGATATCCTGCTCAAGCGAACCGGCATTGACGCCGATACGAATCGCACAGCCCGCGGCACCCGCAGCATCGATCACCGCGTCAACCTTAGCCCAGTCGCCGATATTGCCGGGATTGATGCGAAGCTTGGCGGCACCGGCCTCCACAGCGCCAATGGCCAGCTTGTAATTAAAGTGGATATCCGCAACGATCGGCACCGGAGACTCGGCACAAATCGTGCGGAAACCCTCAAGCGCGGCCTCGGTGGGCACGCTCACGCGCACTATATCGCAGCCAGCCTGCGCCAACGCGCGCACTTGCGCAAGCGTTGCCTGGGCGTCGGCGGTATCGGTGCAGGTCATGGACTGAACCACCACCGGCGCGCCGCCACCGATCTGCACGCCGCCCACATGCACGGGACGCGTTAGCTCGCGAGGCAAAGGATGGGATAAAGACAATCCAACCACTCCCCTACAGAATAAATCGAAGGATGTCGGAACGAAGCATATAGACAAACAGCAGCGCAAAGAGTGCGATGCCCACATAGCTCACAATCGTCTGGACCTTGAGCGGAAGCTCGCGGCCCGCGATTTTTTGAATGATCTCGATAACCAGCTTACCGCCATCGAGCGGTGGGATGGGCAGCAGGTTCATAAAGCCAAGCGAGAACGAAATGAGGGAGGCAAACGTCAAGAACGTCGCGGGACCGGCTGCCGCCGCCTGAGAAGACATGACGCTGATGCCCACAATCGAGGAGGACTGATCGAGTATCTCCATCGTATGCTGCGGCTGCAGCAGGCGCATCACGCCCTCAGCTGTCTGCTGAACATAGGAGAACGACAAGCGCGCCGAAGTAATGGGGTCCAAATGGACCACTTGCGTGGAGGCATAAACGCCCAAACGCTCGCCCTCCTTGAGCGCAACCGAGGTCGAAAGATTCTTGCCGCCGCGCTGGTACTCAATGGCGAAATCGCCCTGACCTGCAGCCTTGCCGATGGCATCATATACATCCATCCAGCTAGAGCAGGACACGCCGTCGACCGAAAGAATTGCGTCACCGGCCTCGATGCCCGCCTTGGCAGCAATTGAGCCTTCGTCGACCTGACCGATCACATTGCTATCGACCGGAACCGATACGCCGGCGACAGAGTAGATGCTCATAAGCAGCAAAAAACCCGTCAGAATATTGACGAGAATACCCGCGAGCAGCATAAAGGCACGCTTGAGAAAACCCTGTCCCAGATAGGTATGCGAACGCTCCTGCTCAAGAAACTCCGAAGCGGCTACCGGCAGCTCCCACACATCGCCCTCGGCAGTTGCATGCTCTCGATCAAACCGGCGGCCGTCAAAGGTGGTATATCCTGCAGCGTCGCGCGGCAGCGTCTGGTACCTAACCGGATAGTAGCTGGGTGAAGGCTTCTCCCCTTCCTCGTACCAAGGCGCAATGGAACCCCAGCCCAAAAGCAAGGCACAAGCCTCGAGAACATCCTCCTCGGGCAGCTCCAGCTCGACGGAAAGATCTGCAACCGAAACGCGACCATGACGATAGATCGCCGCAAGCACACGGTCGGCGCACGAGGCATCGGTCGGGTCCATACCGCAGATAGCGGCATAACCACCCAGCAGCAGCGGCGTCACGCCAAACTTGGTACCGATGCGACGCGACGTATGGTGAATGTCGAAGCGGCACGGCAGGCCCAAGAAAAACTCGGTGACACGTACGCCGCACGCACGCGCCGCCAAAAAGTGGCCGCCCTCATGCAGAAACACGAGGACGGATAGCATCAAAAGGCCCCAATAAACCGAGGAAAGAACGCTCAGAACAGTATCCATAAAACGAAAAGCAATCCTTACGATGAGGAACGGGTTGCAGCAAGCACCTCGGCGGCCTTGGCGCGAGCCCACGTATCGATATCGCGAAGCTGCTCAAACGATGCGACCGCCTGCGTATCGTGTGCATCCATGCACGACTCCACGATGCGGTCGATATCGGTAAAGGTGCAGGCATCGTGCAGGAAGGCATCGACAGCAACTTCGTTGGCGGCATTCAGTACGCATGGCATGGTGCCGCCCGTCTTGCCGGCGCGCTCGGCCAGCGCCAGGCAGCGGAACGTGTCCATATCGGCCGCGTCGAAGGTAAGCTGCCCCAACTCACGAAAATCGATTCGCGGCGCCGGAGTATCCCAGCGCTCGGGATACGAAAAGGCAAACTGGATGGGAATGCGCATGTCGGACGCACCGAGATGCGCCATCACGGAGCCGTCGGCAAACTCGACCATCGAATGAATCTTTGACTGACGCTGAACGACCACGTTGATAAAGTCGAGGTCGCAACCGAACAGATGCATCGCCTCGATACGCTCCAGGCCCTTGTTCATAAGAGTCGCGGAGTCGATGGTGATCTTAGCGCCCATGGCCCACGTGGGATGTGCCAGCGCATCGGCGCGTGTCACGCGATTGAGCTCGTCGCGCGTACGACCAAAGAACGGACCACCCGAGCAAGTGAGCCAAATGCAGTGAGCCTCGCGCGGATTCTCCCCCAGATAGCACTGGTAGATGGCGGAGTGCTCGGAGTCGACCGGGATAAGCTGACCCGGCTGCGCCAACGGCATCAGCAGGTCACCGCCGACAACGAGGGACTCTTTATTGGCGAGGGCAAGGCGCTTGTTCGAGGTCAGCGCCGCATGGCTCGCTTCAAGCCCGGCAGCGCCCACAATGGCAACAAGCACACAGTCGACGTCATCGCGACGTGCGAGCTCACAAACTGCCTGCGCACCAACACCGAGCTCGGTGCCCTCGGGCAGCTCCTGCAGCACAGCGTCCGCACCATGGGCAACATCGGCCACGGCAACGGCCGGAACCGAGAATTCGCGGGCAAACGCAACGAGCTCCGAAGTGCTGGAGTTAACGGACAGCGCCGTCACCTGCAATCGATCGGCATGCTGACGGCATACATCGAGTGCCTGCGTTCCGATAGAGCCCGTACAACCCAGGATGGCAACGCGAAGGCGCCCATCAGGGCCATACGTCGTCTGGAATGACATTACAGCACGCCTCCAATCATCAAAAGTAGCTGCGCGGTAATGCAACCAAAAATAAGCGAGTCGCTACGGTCGAGCATGCCGCCATGACCCGGAATAAGGTTGCCGGAATCCTTGACGCCCACGCCACGCTTGATGCGCGACTCGATGAGGTCGCCGATAACGCCCAAGATGGACACGACCACGCCGCACAGCAGCGCATAGGGCAAGCTCAGCTTATAGAAATGCGTCGCCCACAAAATGAGCCAGATGAGAACCGAACCCAAGATGCCACCGACAAAGCCCTCCCAGCTCTTTTTGGGAGAGATCTTGGGGACCATCTTGTGCTTGCCGATACGGCTGCCCACGATGTAGGCAAACGAATCGGAGACCCAGAGAGACGCGCAAACGCCCACCGAAAGCAGGGCGCCGGCAAAACCGGGCACGGCATCGCGCAGCAGCACGATGGCCGACAACATAAAACCGGTGTAGATAGGACCCATGAGTGTCACAGCTACATCGGATATGCGGGTACGCGCCGACCAGACATACCAAATACCCACCGCAAGCATCAGAGCAAAAAGCAAGGCATTCAACAGCAGCGAGTCGCCCAGCGCCGAGAGCGGAAAGAGCACGGCGGCAGCAATACCCAGGCGCTCGTTGGCCACCTTGCCATCGAGCTTCGTCATACGGAAAAACTCATAGCAGCACAAGCCGCTCATGACGGAGACGAAGATGGCGGTGGGAACGATACCCAAAACCAGGCAGAGAATAAATACGACGGCGTAGACGATACCTGCGGCGGCGCGGGTAATAAAGCCGGCCAACCACGAAGTCGCAGCCGCGCCGCTCTTGGCGGAAGGTGCCTTGGAAGTTGGCGCCTTGGGAGCAGACGCCTTGGGACGATCGGACACGATTAAGCCTCCTCGGTCTTGCTCAGTCCACCAAACCTGCGGTCGCGGCCCTGGTAGGCCAAAATGGCGTCGACAAGGCCCCAACGATCAAAGTCGGGCCAATAGGTATCGGTGACATAAAACTCGGAATAGGCAACCTGCCACAGCAGATAGTTCGAAAGGCGAAGCTCGCCGGAGGTGCGAATCACAAGCTCCGGATCGGGCAGTCCGGCGGTGTACAGATGCGAAGCAACCATATCATCGTCGATAGCGGCGGGATCGATCTTTCCGGCAGCGGCATCGAGCGCAATCTGGCGGACAGCACGGGTGATCTCGGCACGGGCGCCGTAGTTGACGGCAAGCGCCAGCGTCATGCCGGTGTGGTCGGCACACTCGGCAAGACCTCGCTCAAAGACATCGCGGGTCTTCTTAGGCAGTGCGGAAATATCGCCCAAAAAGACAACGCGCACGTTTTCGCGCTTAAGCAGCGGCAACTCATCGATAAACGTCTTGGCAAACAAATGCATCAAAACGTTGACCTCGTGCTGCGGACGGTTCCAGTTTTCGGTGGAAAACGCATAGGCCGAAAGGACGTCGACGCCCAAGCGCACGCATGCGGTAATAATCTCGCGCAGGGAGACGATACCGGCCTTGTGGCCCTCGGTGCGGGCAAGACCGCGCGCCGTGGCCCAGCGACCGTTACCGTCCATGATGCACGAGATATGATGCGGAATCTTATTGAGGTCAAGGTCGGAAAAACCGACGCCCGCAGGGGCGTCGGCAAAGTACTCGACCAGTTTGTTCTCGTCGTATTGCACCTTAGATCTCCATGACCTCGGCTTCTTTTTCCTTCAGAAGCTCCTCGACCTTGGCAACATACTCATCGGTATGCTTCTGGACCTTGGCCTGCTCGCGACGGACATCGTCCTCGGTGAGCTCTTCGTCGCGCTCGAGCTTGTTGTTAAAGTCACGACGGATGTTACGGATTGAGACCTTGGCCTGCTCGGCATACTCGCGGCACTCCTTGACGAGCTCGCGACGACGCTCCTCGGTGGGAGCCGGGAACGGCAGACGCACGACGGTACCGTCAGAGTTGGGAGTAATGCCCAGATCGGAAGCGCTAATGGCCTTCACGATTGCGTTGACGAGCGCCTTGTCCCAGGGCTCGATGAGCAGCATGTGAGCCTCGGGGGTCTTAACGGCGGCAACCTGGGTAACCGGCGTGGGAACACCGTAGTAATCGACCGAAATGTCGGACAGAATGTTAGCGTTGGCGCGACCCGTGCGAACCTTGGAGAAGTTGTGCTTGAGGGACTCAAGCGACTTTTCCATGTGGGCGGTGATGTTCTCTGCCATGCTTAATCCTCCTGATAGACGAGCGTGCCGACGGGCTCACCCGAAAGCGCGCGCTTGACGGTGTCCTCGCCATCGATGTTGAGGACCAAAATCGGCATACGGTTATCCTGGCACAGTGCCGTAGCCGTGGAATCCATAACCTGCAGGCCGCGGACGAGAACCTCGTGATAGGTAATCTTGTCAAAACGGACGGCATCGGCGCACTTGACGGGATCCTTGTCGTAGATGCCGTCAACCTTGGTGGCCTTAATCAGGATCTCGGCACCGATCTCGCAGGCACGAAGAGCCGCGGCGGTGTCGGTCGTAAAGTACGGATTGCCCGAACCGGCGGCAAAAATAACGACGTTGCCCTTGGAAAGGTGGTTGATGGCACGACGGCGAATATAGGGCTCGCAGATCTCGTTCATCTGAATAGCGCTCATCACACGGCAGGGAACATCGTTGTGCTCGAAGGCATCCTGCAGGGCAAGCGCGTTCATAACGGTTGCCAGCATGCCCATGTAGTCGGCCTGAGCACGTTCCATGCCACCGGCAGCGCCAGCCATGCCGCGGAAAATATTGCCGCCGCCGACAACAACGCCGACCTCATGGCCAACGGCAAGCAGCTCCTTGACCTGCTTGGCAAGATGGTCGGTAACCTTGGGGTCGATGCCATATTGGCCGTCGCCCATCAGTGCTTCGCCGGAAAGCTTCAGAAGCACGCGTTTATATCGGATGTCGGACAAAGCGATCCTCCTTTAATTAGACTCTCAATATGATAGCAAAGGCTCTGATAAGAGCCATGAAAAAGCAGGCTGTGAGTAAAACCCACAGCCTGCTCATTACCAGCTACAAGAGCTTATTTACTCGCCACGGACCAGACGGTCGAAGGCAACGACGGTAATGGTGTCACCGAGCTCCTTGGAAACCTGCTCAGCGTACTTCTTGATGGTGAGGGAGCTGTCCTTGATGAACTCCTGCTCGGTGAGCACGGACTGCTTGTAGAACTTCTCCAGACGGCCAACAGCCATCTTCTCCTGGATAGCCTCGGGCTTGCCGGACTCGGCAGCCTGAGCCATGTAGATCTGCTTCTCGTGCTCGACGGTCTCGGTCGGAACCTGATCGCGGGTAGCGCAGATCGGGGCGACGGCGGCAACCTGAAGGGCGACGTCGTGAGCAAAGGTCTTGAAGGACTCTGCCTGAGCGGTCTCGGCCTTCTCGAAAGCGAACTCGACGAGGACGCCGATCTTACCACCCATGTGGATGTAAGAAGCGAGAGCGCCGTTCTCGGCCTTGCGGGCGGCGAAACGAGAGATCTTCATGTTCTCGCCCATGATGTGAATCATCTCGGTGAGCTCGGAGGAAACGGTCTCCTCGCCCATCGGCTTCTCGAGCAGAGCGTCGACGTCAGCCGGCTCGGTGGTGGCGACAACCTCGGCGACCTTGGAAGCAAAGCCGGTGAACTTGGCGTTGGAGCCGACGAAGTCGGTCTCGCAGGAGAGCTCGAGCAGAGCGCCGGTCTTGCCATCCTCGGAGACGAACGCGGCGACAGCGCCCTCGTTGGTCTCACGGCCAGCCTTCTTGGCAGCCTTGGCGAGGCCGTTCTTGCGCAGAACGTCGACGGCGGCGTCCATGTCGCCGTCAGCCTCGACGAGAGCCTTCTTGCACTCCATCATCGGGGAGTCGGTCATCTCGCGGAGCTGCTTGACCATAGCGGCAGTAATCTGGGCCATTGTGGTTCCTTTCAAAGAGATGAAAAAGACTTAAATAGGACTGATTTACTCGGCCTTGGGCTCGGCGGCCATCTCGGCCTCGGAGACCTGCTCCTTGCCGGAGCCAGCGAGGCAGGCGTCGGCCATGAGCTCGCACATAAGGGTGACAGCGGAGATGGCGTCATCGTTGCAGGGGATGCCGTACTCGACCTCGTCGGGATCGGAGTTGGTGTCGATCAGAGCGACGACGGGGATGTTCAGGCGCTGGGCCTCCTTGATGGCGTTCTCCTCGCGCTTGGTGTCGATGACGAAGAGAGCCTGGGGCAGACCCTTCATGTCGCGGGCGCCACCGAGGTTGGTCTGAAGCTTAGCGAGCTCCTTGCCGAGCACTGCCTGCTCCTTCTTGGGCAGCACTGCCATGCGGCCGTCCTCGACCATGGCCTCGAGCTCCTCCATGCGGTTGATGCGGGAGCGGATGGTGACGAAGTTGGTCAGCATACCGCCGAGCCAGCGCTGGTTGATGTAGGGCATGTTGGCGCGCTCAGCGGCGTTCTTGACGGCCTCCTGAGCCTGCTTCTTGGTGCCGACGAACAGCACGTTGCCGCCCTTGGCGACGTTCTTGACGAAGGTGTAGGCCTGGTCGGCGTCAAGGATGGTCTGCTTGAGGTCGAGGATGTAGATGCCGTTGCGCTCACCGAAGATGAACGGCTTCATCTTGGGGTTCCAGCGACGGGTCTGGTGACCGAAGTGGCAGCCGGCCTCGAGCAGGGTGCGGATATTAATCTTGGTAGCCATGTTAAACCTCCTGTGGTTTGCCTCCGCGCGGGGTCATCCTCCAAAACCAACCCGGACATGTGCTACCAAAGCCCGGGCACCACGGTATGGAGTAGCCGCGCGTGCGTGATAAAAACCTGTTGCCGTGAAGCAACCCGATGAATGATAGCAGGATTGCCTCTTCCTGCCAACCCGCAATCAAAACCACACACCTTGGCGCGGCGCGGGAGGCCCTTCTCCTACTCGCCGCGGGGATGTGCCTGACTCACGGCACGCTTGAGGCGTTCGGGAGTGAGATGCGTATAGATCTGCGTCGTGGACAAACTCGCATGCCCCAGCAGCTCCTGAACCGAGCGCAGATCCGCGCCGCCCTCGAGCAGGTCGGTCGCAAAGGTATGGCGCATCGCATGCGGGGCGATGTCGGCAGGAATGCCGGCAAGTGCCGCAAGCATATGGAACCGCCTCCTGAGCATGGCGGCACTCATACGGTTTCCGCGCGCCGAGATAAACAGCGGATGCACGCCGTTCGCACCGTCGCCGCGCTTTGCCTGTGCAAGGAGCTGTGGCCTCCCCTCCTCAATATAGTGACGAGTCGCCTCGAGAGCGCGCCGATACAGGGGTACGATACGCTCTTTGCTCCCCTTGCCCCAAAGTCGCAGCGTTCGCTCGGACCAAGCAATGGACTCCACGTTGAGCGCCGCGAGCTCCGAGATTCGCGCGCCGGAGGCATAAAGCAGCTCGAGCATCGCCGCATCGCGCAGCCCCGCAGGCGCCGAGGTATCGGGGGTCTTGAGCAATGACTCGACTTGCCGGGTCGTCAGCACACCGGGAAGATCGCGCGGCAGTTTGGGAGAGGATATCGCCGAGACCGCATCGCCCTCAACGATTTCCTCGGCAGCCATCCACCGATAGAGCGAGCGAATGGCAGACAGGTGTGCCGCAAGGGTCCGAGCCGCCACTTGGCCACGCGACAGCTCGGCCAAATAGGAACGAACGGTCCGTACGTCGGCGGCGCGAGCGTCGACGTCCTCACGTTCGCACCACGCGGCGAAGCGCTCGAGCCGCGAAGCGTAGGCTGTTACCGTATTGGGAGCGAGCCCTTCGACACGTGCGATATAGGTGATAAACGAGTCGACGGCATCGTACAGGTCAAAAGTTATGACCTCTCGCCTCCAAACAGATCGGAGCGCGTTTCCAGATAGGCATCCAGGGCCTTAAGGGCCCGGTCCGCGTAGGCCTGGTAACGATCGCGCTTGCTGCGACGCTTACCGTCCTCGAGCGGCGGCACGAGGCCAAAGTTGACGTGCATGGGCTGGTAGCCCACCGTAGCCGGGTCGGTCGCATACCCCACGAGCGCGCCCAGGGCGCCCACGCGCGGCAGCTCGACGGGAGCAGCCTCGACAGCCTCGGCATAGGTGTTGAGCGCGGCGAGCAGACCCGTCGCCACGGCTTCCATGTACCCCTCGGTGCCGGTAATCTGGCCGGCAAGGCGCACGCTCGTGCCGGGCACGGCAAAGGTGCCATCGAGCACGTGCGGCGCATCGACAAAGGTGTTGCGGTGCATGACGCCGTAGCGGAAGAACTCGGCGTTCTCCAGTCCGGGAACCATACGAAAGACGCGCTTCTGTTCGCCGAAGGTCAGGTTGGTCTGGAAGCCAACCAGGTTATAGGCCGTCTTCTCCTTGTTCTCGGCGCGCAGCTGGATCGCCGCCCAGGGACGGCGACCGGTGCGCGGGTCGGTGAGCCCGACGGGCTTCATGGCACCAAAACGGATGGCATCCTTGCCCGTGCGCGCAACCTCCTCGGCTGGCTGGCAGGCCTGAAACAGGTCCCCGCCCTCAAAATCCTTGAGCACCACGCGATCGGCCGTGGTAAGCGCCTCGATAAAGGCCTCGTACTCTTCCTTGTTGAGCGGGGCATTGAGATAGTCGCCACTCCCCTGCTCCTCGTAGCGCGACTGCGAGAACAGCACGTCCATATCGAGCGTCGAGGCATCGACAATCGGGGCGGCCGCGTCAAAGAACGCCAGGGCGTCACCACCGACAAGCTTCATGACCTCCTCGCTCAATGCCGGCGAGCACAAGGGGCCCGCGGCGATAACCACATGGCCCTCGGGAATCTGGGTGACCTCACCGTGGACGACCTCGATATTGGGGCGGGTGGCAACCTCGGCCTCGACGAACTCGGAGAATGTAACACGGTCGACCGCCAGGGCGCCGCCAGCGGGAACGGCGGCGCGATGAGCGCAGTCGAGCAGCACCGAGCCCATGCGCTCGAGCTCGGCCTTCAGCAGACCGGCGGCGGAATCGGGGCGGGTCGACTTAAACGAATTGGAGCAGACGAGCTCCGCCAAGTGATCGGTATGGTGGGCAGGAGAGCTTACTTGCGGGCGCATCTCGCACAGCCTTACGGCGAACCCGCGATCTGCCAGCTGAATCGCACATTCCGATCCCGCCAGACCGCCACCGATAACCGTCACCTGATCAAACAGCATCTGCAAACACCTTTCTAATTGACACGTTTTCCATTGTGACCGAAGGGCGTCTGGGCGTGAAGGGCAAACTTGGAGGGCGCATACCTTCCATCCATCATGCGCTCGATGAGGCCCTCAAGCTCGAGCGAACCCAGGAGCTTGAGTACGCCGACGGCATCGAGGGAGACGAGCGCGGCGATATCATCGACCTTGAGCGGCGAGGCAATGAGGGCATGCATCACGACCTGCTGCGTGGCATCCAGGTCGGCGATACCGGGCGCATCAGGGCGCGAGTAGCGCAGGGTGCCGTATATGCGAGAGATAGCCATCTCGATGGACTCCTCGTCGACAATGCAGCAGGCGCCGTTGGCGATAAGATAGTTGGTACCGCGCGACTCGGGAGACAAAATCGAACCCGGCACGGCAAGCAGCTCGCGCCCCAAGTCCATGGCGGTCTCGGCAGTAGAAAACGTCCCAGATGGCATGCCGGCCTCCGACACAAAGAGCGCCTGCGACAGCGCTGCGATCACGCGATTGCGCCGCGGAAAGGCAAACTTACGCGGCCCCATACCCCAAGGCGACATGGACACGACTGCGCCGCCCGTATCGAGCGTGCGCACGATAAGGCCCGCGCTCGAGCGCGGGTAGACTACATCGGCGCCCGTCCCCAACACCATGACATGTTTACCACCGGCATTGACCGCGGCCCAACCCGACGCCTGGTCGCAACCGACCGCACCGCCGGAGACCACCGTCACCCCCGCTTCCACGGCAACCTTGGCTGCAAGCTCCGCAACGGCAAGACCGTAGGGAGAAGCCTTGCGCGCACCGATGATAGAGAGCGCCGGCGTCGAGAGCACCTCCGGGTCGCCGCGCACGAACAGCGTCTGGGGTACATCAGAGAGCTCCAAAACGGTATCTGGAAACAACGCATCACCGGGATGCAGCTCGTACCGGTTCTCGTCCATCACTGATCCCTCCGTCCCTGATACATCGCCGCCTCGAGCACATGATCTTGCGTCACACGCTCACTTTCGGCGACATCGGCAATCGTGCGCGCGATGCGAACCAGACGCACGATGCCGCGCCCCGTGAGATGCGTGCGCTTCGACAGGCCGAGCACGCATTTCTCGGCGGCCTCGTCGAGTGCAAAGGTCGACACAACACCGTCAATGGACCGTGACTCATCGTCCTCGGCCTCGGCATCCGCATCGTCCATACGGGACTCGCGCCAGGCACGAAAAGCCCTACCGCGGACAACGTAGTCGCGCAGCTCGGCCGACGACATGCCCTCAGCGCCCTCGATAATCACCTGCGGATCGGGGCGGGTCACGTCGATCATCAGGTCGATGCGGTCGGCCAAGGGACCGCGCAGCTTGGACCGATAGCGCTCTACCATCGATGCCGAGCAACGACACGGAACCTCGCGATCGCCCAAAAAGCCGCAGGGGCAGGGATTGCTCGCCGCAAGCAGCTGAAAGCGCGAGGGAAACGTAAAGGCGCCATCGACGCGCACGATCCTGACATAGCCGCGCTCGATAGGCTGACGAAGCGTCTGCAGCACACCGGTGGGAAACTCGGCAAGCTCGTCCAAAAAGAGCACGCCGCCATGGGCAAGGCTGATCTCGCCCGGATGCACCGGGCGTCCTCCGCCAATAAGGCCCGCTGTCGAAATGCTGTGATGAGGGCTTCGAAACGGCCGATGCCCTGCAAGCAGGCCATCGATGTTCTCACCCAAGACCGAATGGATACACAGCGCCTCCTGCTGATCCTCGACGGAAAGTTCGGGCAAGATACCCGTCATGCGGCGCGCAAGCATGGTCTTGCCCGAACCGGGCGAGCCGATCATGAGAAGGCCGAGCTCCCCTGCCGCCGCAAGCGCCATGCCGCGCTTGGCGACCTCCTGCCCCAACACGTCGGCATAATCGAGCTCGGGCTCAAAGGTGGCCTCCACGCCCTCGGAATCCAGATAATGCCGAGCCGCCTCGCCCATACCGCGGGCAAGCTGCGACAGATGATCGATAAAACCGCAGTCGACGCCCGCAAGCGGAACATGCTGGTCGGACCTGCCGGCGATAAAAGACAGCCCCATGTCGCGAGCCAGCAGCTGGAACGCCACCTCGCCCTTGACGGGAAGCACTGTGCCATCCAGGCCGAGCTCGCCGGCAATGAGGCAGCGGTCGAGACTGTTGCGGGGAATCTGCCCGTCGGCCGCAAGCACCGCAATGGCTATCGGCAGGTCAAAGCCGCTACCGGTCTTTCGGATATCGCCAGGCGCCAGATTGACCGTAATACCCGAGCGCGGGATCTCGAATCCGGCGGAGCGCATCGCGCAGCGAATGCGCCCGCGCGACTCCATGACCTCCATACTCGGGATCCCGAGCATCTGGATGCCCGGGATGCCACCCGCAAGCGACACCTCGACCGTGACGGGAATCGCCTCGACGCCGCGAATACAGGCTGCGTGAACGGCAAAGGTTTCGAACGCCATCACGACACCTGCCAATCGAACGCGTTGTACTGGTGCTCGATCTCGGCGATATGCCCGCCGCGAATGGTGACGCCCACGGCATCGAATCGAATCGCCTTGAGCGGATAATGCTCCATGAGGTAGCAGCTCGCGATGCGACGGTAGCGCCGCTGCTTTTGGGCATTCACCGCCTCCTCGGGAAACACCCGCGTGTCGCAATCCAGCGCAACACGCCTGGTCTTGACCTCGGCCATCACCACCACATCGTCGAGCTCATCGAGCAGAACCAGGTCGGCCTCGCCCTCCGAGCATCGATAGCCTTGTTCCAGCAATGTATAGCCGCGCTCGTTAAAGTAATCGATTGCGATAAGCTCGCCCAGCATACCGAGCTCGCGAGGACTGAGCCCCTTGATAAACTCAGGCGTGATCGACCCGCAATCGAGCTCCCCCTCTTCCCAACGCTCCTTGAGCTGCTGCGTCTTACTCAATTTGCCTGCGGCGCACATGGGGTCTCCTTTCCCGCTCTCTGCATTGCCTCGATAATGAGGGCAGGTTTCATGCGGGTAAGTACCGGAAGCAAACCAAAAGCAAACCAAATGCCGACAAATGAGGGGCCGCGCGCAACAATAGCGTTGCACACGGCCCCTACCAGCAGGTTTATGAAACCCTTAAGGTCCCTGTCTTCACAATTGGCCTAGAAAAGGCGCTCAGTCTGCAGAAAGTTTCCGCAAAAGCTCACACGGTGCAGAGGAGAAAGACCGTGTTTGCGAATGGCCTCGATGTGATCGGGGCTCGCATAGCCCTTCGACTCGGCCAGATGGTACTCGGGATACTCGGCGTCGTACTCAACCATCATCTCGTCACGGGTGACCTTAGCCATGATGGACGCCGCGGCGATACAGGCGATCTTGGCGTCGCCCTTGACCACGTCGCGCTCGTTGGGAACGGCGCCCAGGGGGTTGCCGTCCATAAGCACGCAATCGGGCTCAAGCCCCGTATCCGCCACCGCGCCCGCGACAGCGGCTCGAATGGCGCGGGCCATGCCCATCTCATCGATATCCGCGGGAGCGATATGGCAAAAGCCGATCGCCGTCGCCACCTCGGCAATCTTCACCGAGAGCAGCTCGCGGCGCGCCGGCGTGAGCTTTTTGGAATCGTTGATGCCCCAGATGCGCGGCTCCATCGGAAGACACACGGCACACACGGTCAAGGGCCCCGCTACCGAGCCACGGCCCACCTCGTCGACGCCCACGACCACGCCATCACCGCCGAGCTCATGCATAAGCTCGTACATGCCGTTGACGCGCTCGCGCTCGGCAAGCTCCTTGGCATGGCGCTTAAGGGCACGCTCGCAAGCCTTGATAACCTGCTGGCGCGGATCCTCGCGATAATGCTCCACGAGGGCGGGAATCTCCTCGAACGTGGCACTCGCCAGCTCGCCGGCAACCTGCGATGCCAAAACCGAGCTCGTCATGTTGGTCATACCAGGCCCTCCTTGCATGCAAATCAGATAAAAAGAAGGGCCACCCGAAGGTGACCCTTGTGTCCAAACGAGTGGACAGACGCTGCGATCTTCTTAGCGCTTCTCGGGGATGCGAGCAGCCTTGCCCACCTTGTCGCGGAGGTAGTACAGCTTGGCGCGACGGACGCGACCATGACGGACGACCTCGAGCTTGGCGATCTTGGGGCTGTGAAGCGGGAAGGTACGCTCAACACCGACACCGAAGGAAATCTTGCGGACGGTGAAGGTCTCACGGGCACCGGCGCCGGCCATGCGGATGACGTCACCCTGGAAAACCTGGATGCGCTCGCGGTCGCCTTCCTTAATGCGGTAGTGAACCTTGACGTTGTCGGCAACGCGGACCTGCGGGATGTCCTCGCGGATCTGCTGACGCTCGATTGCGCGGATGTAATCCATGTGCAATTCCTTACTCTTCTAGAGGTGCCGTACCACCTTGGCCGGCACGTAGTTGAACAAACGTATTCGAGTATACACGCGCGGGTTTCTGCTGCAAGAACAATTTTTTACGCAGACAAAAAGACAAAACCCGCACATGATAACCGCCCGCCTCGCGAATGAGACGGGCGGCATGAAGGGGCTACGCTAGGCGTCTAAACCCAAAACGTTAGGCGGAGCGCTTCGCCTCGAGCTTGGCCTGCGCGGCCGCAAGACGTGCGAGGGGTACGCGATAGGGCGAACAGGACACATAGTCCACGTCGGCCACGTTGAACAGGTCCTTAATGGATTTGGGGTCGCCGCCGTGCTCGCCGCACACGCCAAAGTGCATGTCGGGGTTGGTGGTGCGACCCTTCTCAACGGCCATGCGCACCAGCTCGAGTACCGCCGAGTCGATGGTCTCGAAGGGGTTGTCTTTCAAGATCTTCTTGTGCATGTACAGGGGGATGAACTTGGCCTCGGCGTCCTCGCGAGAGAAGCCGAAGGTCGTCTGCGTAAGGTCGTTGGTGCCAAAGCAGAAGAAGTCGGCGTGCTGAGCGATCTCGTCGGCGACCATACAGGAGCGCGGCAGCTCGAGCATCGTGCCCACGGGAATATTGAGCTCGACGCCCTCCTCGGCAGAAACCTCGGCGATCACGCGCTCGATGACCTCGCGGGTCTGGACATGCTCCGCCGTAATGGAGACAAGCGGAACCATGATCTCGGGACGCGGATCGACGCCCTCCTTAATAAGGCGGGCGGCTGCCGTGGCGACAGCGCGAACTTGCATGAGTGGCAGGTCGCCAAAGACAACGGACAGGCGCACGCCGCGCAAGCCGAGCATGGGGTTCGACTCGACCATGCCGTCGATACGACGCAGTCGGGCACGTAGGACGGCAAGCTCTTCCTCGCTGGCGCCAGCGGCTTCCTTCTTGGTGATGGCGACCTCGAGCTCGCGAGGATTATCCAGGAACTCATGCAGCGGCGGATCGAGCAGGCGGACGACCACATCGCGACCGGACATGGTCTTGAACATCGCCAGGAAGTCCTCAGTCTGAACCTTGAGCAGGTCAGCCAGGGCCTGCTGCTTCACGGCCTCATCATCGGACAGGATGAAGCTCTGGATGATGTTTTTGCGGTCGCCCAGGAACATGTGCTCGGTGCGGCACAGGCCGATAGCCTCGGCGCCAAACTCGAGGGCGAGCGCGGCATCCTCGGGGTTGTCGGCGTTGACGCGCACATGGTTGGCGTGGCCGCCGGTCTCGTCCTGACGAATCTCGTCGGCCCAGGACAGGATGGTGTCCAGGTCGCCGGTGAGCTCGGCCGAAACCAGATCAACGGCGCCGTCGACGACGATACCCTGGGTGCCGTCGATGGAGATGACATCGCCCTCATGCAGCACGCGGTCGCTGCCCTCGATGCGCACGACCTTCTCGGCGGCGTCGATGTGGAAGCGCTCGACGCCGCAGACGCAGGGCGTGCCCATACCGCGAGCGATAACGGCGGCATGGCTCGTCTTGCCACCGTGGCTGGTCAGGATACCCTCGGCGGCGACCATACCCTTCAGGTCGTCGGGGTTGGTCTCCCAGCGGACCAGAATGACCTTATGGCCCTCGGCAGAACGCGCGACGGCGTCATCGCTCGAGAACACGACCTCGCCCACGGCGGCACCGGGACTGGCGTTAAGGCCGCATGCGAGCGGCTCGTACTTCTTGGAGGAGTCGAACTGCGGGTGCAGGAGCTGGTCGAGCTGCGCGGGATCGATGCGGCCCACAGCCTCCTCGCGGGTGATCAGACCCTCCTCGACCATTTCGATGGCAATGCGCAGGGCGGCGGTGGCAGTGCGCTTGCCCACGCGGGTCTGGAGCATCCAGAGCTTGCCCTGCTCGATGGTGAACTCGATATCGCACATATCGCGGTAATGGTCCTCGAGCGTCAGGAACACGCGCTCGAGCTCCTCACCTGCAGACTCGAGGCCCGGGGTGGCCTTGAGGTCGGCAATGGGCTCGGTGTTGCGGATGCCGGCGACAACGTCCTCACCCTGGGCGTTAACCAAAAAGTCACCGTAGAACTCCTTGGTGCCGTCGGCCGGGTTGCGCGTAAAGGCGACGCCGGTCGCAGAGGTATCGCCCTTGTTGCCAAAGACTATGGCCTGCACGTTGACGGCGGTGCCGAGATCGTCGGAAATGCCATGCTGCTTGCGGTAGATGCGGGCACGCTCGTTCATCCAGCTGCCAAAGACGGCCTGAATGGCAAGGCGCAGCTGGAGCTCCGGATCGCGCGGGAAGACGGGCTTGCCGTCCGCGACCTCGAGCTCGGGGTACAGAGCGGCCTCAACGTTGTCTGAGTAAATGCCCTTGAAAGTCTCGACGAGCTCCTGCAGGTCCTCGGCTGAAAGCTCGGAATCGACGCGAACACCGGCAACCAGGCGGGCCTGGGTCAGGGCGTTCTCGAACAGGTCGGAATCGACGCCCATAACGACGTTGGAGAACATCTGGATAAAGCGGCGGTAGCTGTCCCAGGCAAAGCGCGGGTTTTGCGTCTGGGCGATGAGGCCCTGAACGGAGTCGTCGTTGAGGCCCAAGTTGAGGACCGTGTCCATCATGCCGGGCATGGAGAACGGAGCGCCCGAGCGCACCGATACGAGCAGCGGATCGGAGGCGTCGCCGAGCTTCTTGCCGCAGCGGGCCTCGAGGTCGGCCTCGGCAGCAACGATCTCATCGAGTGCACCTTCGGGCCAGACGTTGCCGGCACCGGAGTACTCGACACAGGTCTGGCAGGTAATGGTAAAGCCACCGGGAACCGGCAGGCCGATGCGGCTCATCTCGGCTAGGTTTGCGCCCTTGCCGCCAAGCACGAAGTTCATGGATTTGTCGCCCTCAGTGACGCAGGTGCCCTGGGCGTCGGTTCCAAAACGGTAAACCCTCTTGCAATCGCTCACGATACTTCCCCTTCCATACGCTCTCGCGCACGACCGTGGTGACGAATCGACCCGCCGGATGCGGGCCGTGAAGGAACTATACGGCGGGTTTCACGCTGACATGAGAAGAGGGTACGGGGTTTGGTAAACGTGGTAAATGTGGCGGTAAACGGTAGGTAAAGTTGGTTACCTTATGAAGATACCAATGCAAGAGAATTGCAGGTCAAATGCAAGTATCTTGCTAAATCGCTTTACCATTATCGTGCATTATTTTAGGTAGTCTTTTTTAGACGGGGCATTTTTAGCTATCCCAATAAGCTAGCTTTGGTGGGCTCGGCGGGTGGCGCGGCGGGCACGGGCTTCTTGGATTTCAACCAAGTGACTTATGATCTCGGAGGCGCTCTCCTCGATCGCCTTGCCGTCGGTACGCACCACAAAGCAGCCCAGGCGCTTCATGAGAGCGCGGGCTTCCTCGAGCTCGCTGCGTACGCTCTCGGGCTCGGCATAGGAGCCGGCAACGGCACGGGTGTAATCATCGCCCAAGCGGCTATCGCGAATCCCGGAGATCACATCGACAGTCGAAATCAGGCCAAACAACCGCATCGGGTCGACCTCGTAAATTGACTTCGGTGGCTCCATGCCATGGGCCAAAGGAACATTGGCAACCTTGTAACCCTGATAGGCCAAATACATCGACAGCGGCGTCTTGGACGTGCGCGATACGCCCAGCAGCACGATATCGGCACCCGACAGATCGTCGCAACCGCGCCCGTCGTCGTGCTCAACAAAATACTCCATGGCCTCGATGCGATGGAAATAGCGGTCATCGGTCTTGTGAATCACGCCTGCAACGCCCTTGGGCGACGCACCGATGAGCGACGAAAGCACGGCAAGTGTCGGGCCGATCAAGTCGACCGAACGGATATGCAGCATGCCCAGGTAATCGAGCACGCGGGCGCGAAGCGCCGGATCGACAATGGTGTGGAACACGGCAATATCGCGATGGTCCGCATCAACACGCGGACCCACAAACGATTTAACCTGCTCCACCGAGGTCACCTTGGGCAGGCGCAAGAGATGAAAAGCCCCTTCATCAAATTGCCCGGACGCCGCAAGCACCACCTCACAAGCGGTATCACCGAGCGAGTCGGAGATAACGATAACGGTGGGACGAGCGGTGACCGGGCAATCCATGCGGGGCTCCTTTTGCGCTTATGCGCAGGCTAGCTTACTTTTTGCGAGCAAGCTCACCGATGTTTGCGATGCCGGAGAAAACGGCCTCAAAGCGGTTGAGCAGCTTAAGGCGATTATCGCGGAGCTGCTCGTCCTTGTCCATGACCATAACCTCGTCGAAGAAGCGGTCGATGGGGGCGCGCAGAGCTGCAAGGGCGGCAAATGCGGCCGGGTAATCCTCGGCGGCGAGAGCAGCATCGACGGCGATCTGAGCAGCCTCGGAGGCGTCGGCGAGCGCGAGCTCGACCTCGCCCATCAGGCTGCGGTCGTACTCCGCACCCAGCTCGGGCTTGGAGATGTGCGCGGCGCGGGCATAGGCGGTAGCCAGGTTGTCGAAGGTCTCGGCATCGTTCTTGCGGGCTTCGTCGAGGGCGGCGCAGCGGGCGAAGAAGACCGACGGGGCGATGATGTGCACCGCAGAGACGGCGGCGACGGTATCGGCAGGAATCTTCTCGTCGCGGGCCATGCTCACCAGGCGGCCATGGAAGAAGTCACGGACCTGTTGGGCGACCTCGGCGGAGTCGAACTCAATGCCTTGCTCGCTATAGAGCTCAAGGGCAAAGTCGATCAGCGACGTGGGGTCGATCGGCAGACGATCGCGCAGGATGTTGATAATGCCGATAGCGGCGCGACGCAGCGCGTACGGGTCCGAAGAGCCGGTCGGAGGCTCGCCGATGGCAAAGATACCGGCGATGGTATCGAGCTTGTCGGCACAGGCCACGATGCAGCCAGCGGTGCCCTCGGGCAGCTCATCGCCTGCAAAGCGGGGACGATAGTGATCGCGGATGGCGTGGGCGACCTCGTCGTTCTCCCCCATCGCGATAGCGTAGTAACCGCCCATCACGCCCTGCTGGCTCGTGAACTCGACGACGGCGTTGGATACCAGGTCGGCCTTGCACAGGTGAGCGGCGCGAGCGGCATCGGCGGCAAGGTGGGCGCCCAGATGGGCCTCGCGAGCGATGGCGAGTGCGAGCTGCTCAATGCGCTCGGACTTGGCGAGCACGCTACCGAGCTTCTCCTGGAAGGCGACCTTGGCCAGACGCTCGCGGAACTCGTCGAGGGAGATCTTCAGGTCCTCCTCGTAGAAGAACTTGGCGTCGTCCAGACGGGCGCGCACGACGCGCTCGTTGCCGTCGATCACGCGCTCGGCGTTCTCGGGCTTGCTGTTGGAGACGACCACGAACTCACGCGTAAGCTTGCCCTCGCCATCATAGATCGGGAAGTAGCGCTGGTTGGTGAGCATGGACTCGCAGATGATCTCATGCGGGACCTTGAGGAACTCCTCATCGAAGGTACCGACGAGCACCGTCGGCCACTCGCAGAGGTTGATGACCTCCTCAAAAACCTTCTTGGGCGTGTCGACATGGCAACCGGGGCGAGCAGCCTCGACCTCGGCGATACCGGCAAGGATGGCCTTACGACGACGCTCGGCAGAAAGCACACCGGCGTCCTCGAGCACCTGCTCGTAGACGGCGGGGCTGGCGACCACATGGTCACCGGGGCCAAGTACGCGATGACCACGCGTGGTGTTGCCACTCGTCACATCGGCAAACGACACGGGCACGACGTCTTCGCCCAGAAGGCAGCAGATCCAACGGACCGGACGAACAAACGTAGCGTGCTCGTGGCCCCAACGCTGGCTGCGATAGTTGGGCCACTGCAGGCCAGCGATAGTCTTCTCGCACAGGGCCGTCAGGATCGGCGTAGCCGGTGCGGAGGGAATGTTCTTCTCGGCGAACACATACTCGCGACCGTCGGTGTCCTCGCGACGGACCAGGTCCTCGGCAGCCACACCGCACTTGCGGGCAAACCCCTGGGCGGCCTTGGTGGCATTGCCGTCGGCATCAAAGGCAATGTTTGCCGCAGGGCCGCGCTTGACCTCATGGACCTCATCGGTCGCGGTGGCGACGTTGGCCACGAGCGCAGCCAGGCGACGCGGGCTCGAGATCACGCGGACCTCGCCATGGGCCAGACCGGCCTCGTCGAGACCCTTGGCGATCATGGTGCCAAGCTGCTTGACGGCATTGCTCAGCGGTGCGGAGGGCATTTCCTCCGTACCGATCTCAAACAGGAAATCCTTAGCGTCTGCCATGGCTTACGCCACCTCGCCTTCCTGGTCGGCATTCTCGTTGACTCCGGCGACCTCGGCCATATAGGCCTCGCAGCACGCCTTGGCGACGGCGCGGACGCGCAGGATGTAGTTGGCACGCTCGACCGCGGATAGTGCGCCGCGGGCATCGAGCAGGTTGAAGGCATGGCTGCACTTCATGACGCAGTCGTATGCGGGCAGCGGCAGCTTGCGCTCAAGGCAGGAATGACACTCGGCCTCGTAGTCGTCAAACTTCTGACGCATCATCTCGACGTTGGCGACCTCAAAGTTGTAGGCGCTAAACTCACGCTCGTTCTCCAGGAACACGTCGCCATAAGTCATAGGCGTGCCGTCGGGCAGATAGCTCCACACCAAGTCATAGACGGAGTTGACGCCCTGGGCGTACATGGCGATGCGCTCCAGGCCGTAGGTGATCTCGACGGGCACGGGGTCGACCTCGATGCCGCCCACCTGCTGGAAGTACGTGAACTGCGTGACCTCCATGCCGTTAAGCCAGACCTCCCAGCCAAGGCCCCAGGCGCCCAGGGTCGGGCTCTCCCAGTCGTCCTCGACAAAACGGACGTCATGGTCGTTGGGGTCCAGGCCAATGGCAGCCAGCGAACCCAGGTAGAGCTCCTGGGCGTTGACCGGCGACGGCTTGATGAGCACCTGGAACTGATAGTAGTGCTGCATGCGGTTGGGGTTCTCGCCGTAGCGGCCGTCGGCGGGACGGCGGCAAGGCTGAGCGTAGCAGGTGCGCCACTCGGCGGGACCGAGCGAGCGCAGCGTGGTCGCGGTGTGGAAGGTACCGGCACCGACCTCAGAGTCATAGGGCTGCATAATGACGCAGCCCTGCTCGCCCCAGTACTGCTGGAGACGCAGGATGATGTCTTGGAAGGAAAGCGATGAAGCGTTCATGCCTCTAATATCCCCTCGTCGAAACGATTACACGGTTAGGTACTGTACTATAGCGGTTTTTAGTCGATAGCGCCGATGCGGTTGAGCGGCCAGTAGCGCACAAGCGCCACGGCGATCAAATCAGAGCGATCGACGGGACCAAAGTAACGTGAGTCGGCAGAGTTTTCGCGGTTGTCGCCCATCACCCACACGCACCCGTCGGGAACGGTGTAGGGATAGCTTACCTGAGCGCCGGGAGCCTGGACCGAAAGCGGCCAGCTCATGCCGGTCGTGTAGTCCTCGTCGAGCGCCTGGCCGTCAACGACCACCTTGCCGTCCCGAAGGTCGACCGTCTGGCCGGCCGTGGCAATAACACGCTTGACGAGAACATCGTGCTCGGAGGTGACATCGGGGTTGTGGAACACCACGATATCGCCTTGGCTGACAGGCTGGCCGAGCTTAAGGCTCACCTTTTGCGCCAGGATCTGGTCGCCGATCTCGATCGTGGACTCCATGGAGCCGGTGGGCACCACAAAGGGTTCGACCACAAACGAGCGAATCAGGAAGGTGGCGACCAGTGCGATCGCGACGACCACGATCCACTCAAACGCACCCTTTAGCACGGAATGCTGCGATGGAACCATTCTCACTCCTTGCTCTGCGAATACGATGCGTCCAGGATGTCCTGCGCGTATGCGCGCTCCTCGGGCGTAAGCCGCGCCGTCTCGATCAGGTCGGGACGCCAGCGGCAGGTGCGCTCGATGGCATTCTTACGGCGCCAGGCGTCAACCTTGGCATGGTCACCGCTCACGAGCACCGGCGGCACGCCCTCGCCGTTGAACTCGGCGGGACGGGTGTACTGCGCGTACTCGAGCAGGCCACCGTCCTCGGCAGTCGAGAACGACTCATCGACATTGCTCATCTCGTCACCAAGGGCGCCGGGAATCAAACGTACGACGGCATCGGCAACGACCATAGCGGGAAGCTCGCCGCCCGTAAGCACGTAGTCGCCGATCGACAGGCGCTCGTCGGCATACGCATAAGCGCGCTCGTCGACGCCCTCGTAGCGGCTGCAAACAAACAGCAGGCGCTCGCTTTTGAGCAGGCGCTCGGCCACATGCTGCGTAAAGGGTTCGCCGCAGGGCGTAAAGAACACCACGGTGGGCTTGGGACCCTCGGAACTAATAGCCTCGATGGCCTCGGCGATGGGCTCGACCTTCATAAGCATGCCCTGCCCGCCGCCGTACGGCTCGTCATCGACGGTACGATGGCGGTCGTGCGTCCAGTCGCGCAGGTTATAGGCCTTAAAATCAAAAAGGCCGGCCTTGCGGGCGCGGCCCAAGATCGATGTGGACATGACGGGCTCAAACATCTCGGGAAAGACCGAAAGGGTCTCAATCAGCATGTTGTCCTCCCTACTTGTCCATATCAATCAACCCGTCCATAACGTGGACGGAAATTGTCCCCTGATCGGGAAGATCGAGCACAACCTGCTCGATCACGGGAATCAGCACCTCGCCGTACCGATCGCCCTCGACAACCCAAACATCGTTGGCGGGCGTCGACATGATCTCGACAATCGTGCCGAGCGAACCGAAACGCTCGTCGACCACCTCGCGACCCATCAGATCGGTATAGGCGGCATCGAGCGAATCGAGCTCAAAGTCGTCACGATTTGCCAGCACGTAGCATCCGGTGATGCCCTCGGCGGCCGTCAAGTCATCAATGCCCTCAAACGAGACCAGATCGCCATCGCCCGTATCGGTGACGGATGTGACCGTGCAAAAACGGTCACGCTTGAGCGCCGGCGGCGTCAAGGCGACGCGCATACCCGGCGTCAATACAGAAGGAAGCCCCCGCAGCGGCTGCGCGAGGACCTCCCCCTTCCTTCCGTGCGGCTTGACCACACGGGCGATGTTTTTGTACTGGGACCTCAAGGTCCTAGCCCAGAACCTCTACCTCGACTGCAGTGTCGAGGCGAGCGGCCAGTGCACGGGCGAGCGTGCGAATGGCCTTGATGGTACGGCCACGACGGCCGATGACCTTAGCGACGTCATCCTCGGCAACCGAAACCTCAATCGTGGAGGCGTCGTCACCATCGATGACCTCAAGGCTCACGGAATCCGGGTCGTCGACGATCTGAACAACGAGATATTCGACGAGATCGGCGATGCGATCTGAGAGCATTGCCTCACCCTCGAGCTGTGCAGCGTCAACCTCAGGCACGATTTACTCCTCGGCGCCCTCAGCGGCCTCAGCGGCAGCCTTAGCGGCCTCGGCCTCTTTGGCGAGCTGCTTCTTGGACTTCTTGACGACGGTCTCGGTCTTCTCGCCCTCGTTGGCGGCCTTGACCAGCGCAGCGACAGCGTCGGTGAGCTGAGCGCCCTTGGACTGCCAATCAGCGATCTTCTCGAGATCGAGGTTGATGGTCTTGGGGGCGGTCATCGGGTTGTAGCGGCCAACCTCCTCGATGATACGACCGTCACGCGGGGCGCGGGAATCGGCGACGACGACACGGTAGTACGGACGCTTCTTAGCGCCGTGACGAGCAAGGCGAATCTTGACTGCCAAAGGAAACTCCTCCAACCAAGCAGCTTTAGGCTGCAACTACAAACAAACAGTTGAACATAATACGCCATCGACGCGGGCAGGTGAAGTCCGTGAGACCAACTTCTTCGGTGTAGTCGAAGGCAAATCCATATCTTAGACAAGAATTCGCGATTTGCAAGCACATCCACGCACCCCACATGAGCTGCGCGGTATACTCATGCCATGAAAAGACGCGAACATACATACGGTTATGAGGATGCTGCGGGCGTCACGCCGCCGCCCTGGACGGGACCGGCGGTGGGCCTCATGGATCTCGATGCGTTTTTTGCGAGCGTGGAGATGCTCGACCATCCCGAGTGGCGCGGCAAGCCGCTCATCGTGGGTGGCGATGCCGATTCCCGCGGCGTCGTGTCCACCTGCTCCTACGAGGCGCGCCGCTTTGGCGTGCATTCCGCCATGCCCTCGGCCGAGGCACGGCGCCTCTGTCCGCAGGCCATTTGGACGCATGGGCATTTCAGTCGCTACCACGAGGTCAGCGCACAGGTCATGGCGATTCTCGCCGACGAGACCCCGCGCGTTGAGCGCGTATCAATTGACGAGGCCTTTATCGATATCACACCGGGCCGCTTTGCGCCCGAAGATCCGCTGCTGGTTGCGCGGCGGATAAGCGACCGCGTGGCAGCGCTGGGAGTGACCTGCTCCATTGGCGTAGGCTGCAACAAGACGGTCGCAAAGATCGCAAGCGAGAGGGACAAACCGTTTGGGCTGACCATCGTGCGCCCTGGAACCGAGCAGCGCTTTTTGGCCGCGCTGCCGGTATCTGCCATGAGTGGCATCGGGCGCTCGGCCGAGGAGCGACTGCGCCGCATGCGCATCTATACACTCGGCGAGCTGTCACGCGCGCCCGAATCAACCCTAGCCTCTATTTTTGGCATCAACGGCGAACGCATGCGCCAACGTGCGCTGGGGCTCGAAATCTCCGAAGTCACGAGTCTCGATGAAGAGCGCGAGGTCAAGTCGGTCAGCAATGAACGCACCTTTGCGAACGATTTAACTGAGCGTGGGGACATCGAAGCGGCGATTGCGCTGTTGGGAGAGTCGGTGGGACGCCGCCTGCGCCGTCAGGGACTAACGGGCGCCACGGTGACGCTCAAACTCAAGTATTCGTATGGAAGCGGTCGCTCGGCACAGCGCCGGCTGCCTCATCCGACCGACGATGAGAACATCTTTGTGGCAGTGGCGCTCGAACTGCTCGACAACATCTGGCAGGAAGGCATGCATGTGCGCCTGGCGGGCATCGGCATGAGCGACTTTGACCATCAGGGCGGCATCCAGACCGACCTGTTCTGCGAAGTCGACGACCGCGGAGCCCAATCCAGCGACCGTCGCGACCTCTCAGTCGCCATCGACGCCGTCCGAGACAAGTTCGGCGACACCGCCCTGTCCTTCGGCCGCCAATCCCGCTTCAACGATTAGTCCCTATGGCAAAAAGAAAGCCGGGCAGCTGCGAATGGCGCAACTGACCGGCGAACGGTAAAGGGTAGCTAAAAAGCCCCGTCCCAAATGAACTACTAAAGGAGGTCGAGGGGAAGCTGGGGAGCGTCACCCCAGAGCTTCTCGAGACGGTAGAACTCGCGGGCCTCGGGGGTAAAGACGTGGACGACAACCGAGCCGTAGTCCATGAGCATCCAGGTCTTCTGCTCACGGCCCTCGATGGAGAACGGATGCTCGCCGCAAGCCTCGGCAACCTTCTCCTCAATTTCGTCGACGATCGAATCAACCTGGCGGTTGTTGGTGCCGGTAGCAATGACAAAGTAGTCACAAACATCGGAAAGCTCAGTCAGGTCGAGCACCTGAACGTCCTCGCCTTTCTTGTCGTAGGCGGCCTGCGCGGCAGCGCGAGCGACATCCTCGGCGGCGACACCGCTCGCGGACAGCGAGGCGGCAGTGCGGTCGGACGTGGCAACGAAACTCTTGTGCTCCACACCTTCAAGAATCTGCTCGTCGGTCATGGTCTCGTCGGCCATGGAATACCTCTTTCTAGACAGCCCGAGCTAGCGCAGCTGGGCGTAATGGTTGTAAATCGTAATAGCCGTGGGATAAAGATAACGCCCGGTCTGGATCACATAGACCAGACCCTGAGCAAAACAGGAGAAGAACAACTCGTCGAGCGAGGACTTCCCCACCATCTTGCGCAGCGCATGGGCATAATCGCCATGGCGGTTGGGTTCGATGGCATCGCCCACAAAGACCACCATATCGAGCGGCGTCATGTCGCAAGCGCCCACGGTGTGACGGTCGACAGCCTGAAAGACCGCCGGCGACAGCTCAGGAAAAAGCTGCGGAAGCTCATAGGCGGCAACCGGGCCATGCAAAAGCGGCGTCGCGGCAGACGGAGAGCCGGCAATCTTAATGCCATAATGCAGAGCGCGCGTGACCAGCTCGTCGTCGGAGAGCACCTTGTCCCAGTCATGGAGCAGGCCGGCGGCAGCGGCATCAAAGCGGTCGACACCGTATACCTCGGCTAGGTGCAGCGCAGTCTCGGCAACCCCGAGCGAATGCACGTAGCGCTTACGTTTATCCTTCATGCGCACATCGAGCAACTCGTGGATACGCATCAAGAGCGCGCGCTCGTCGCCCTCAAACTGATCTTCTACCGACAACATAGACCCCCATCAATCAAAATCGTCTTGCCCAAGATCGGCATACAGGCCGCGTTTACGGATATAGCCGAGCACGGACTCGCTCGTTAGATAGCGCACGCTCATGCCGCGGGCAACCCGCTTGCGAATGTTGGTCGAGCTAATCGCCAGCGCCGGAATCTGGATATAGCGCACGTCGAACGGCAGTCCCGATTCCTTAATCCGCGCCCGGGCCGTATCGATGTCAAAGCCGGGACGCGTCGCAGCAATAAAGGTTGCCAGTTCGGCAATCTCATCGGCATTGTGCCAGGTCACAATATCGATAATCGCATCGGCACCCGTAATAAAGTAGAGCTTTACCTGAGGCGGGTAAAAGTCGCGAAGGGCATGAAGCGTATCGGCCGTATAGGTCACGCCAGGACGGTCGATCTCGAAACGGCTCGCCAAAAAAGCCGGATTCGCAGCGGTGGCGAGGACCGTCATGGCATAACGGTCCTCGGCAGGCGTCACCGGTTTGTCGAGCTTAAAGGCGGGAGAGCCGGCCGGCATAAAGAGCACGGCGTCCAAGTCGAGCGACTCGCGCGCCTGCTCGGCGGTAACCAAGTGCCCGTAATGAATCGGGTCAAAAGTACCACCCATAATGCCGAGCCTAAACTCCTGCCCGTCTTCTAGAGGAAGCTCGGGCAGACCGATTCCACCGCGCAGCGACATGGCCTACTCGCCCTCCGGGGTCTCAACAACGTCGACTTCGGTAGTGCCTTCGGAGCCCTCGGTGGCATCAACCACGTCCGCACCCTCGGCCGCTACGTCAATAACCTCAACGCCTGCATCCTCGAGCTCGTCCTCAAACTCCGAGAAGTCCTCGGCGCCCTCAAAGTCAAAGGCGCGCTGGCAAATGCGGACCTCGTCGCCCGCACGGCAGCCGGCCTTCTCGAGCGCGTCGTCAACACCCATACGGGCAAACTTATGCTGCAGGTAGATGACGGCTTCCTCATTTTCCCAGTCGGTCTGGATAACCATGCGCTCGATGGCACGGCCGACCACGCGGAAGGCATGGGGCTCTTCCTGAACAATGCGGAAACGCTTCTCGCGCTGCAGACGGCGGCGCTCCCACTCCTCGTCGCGCAGATCGACTGGCTCATCGGAGACCGCAAGCTCGGCGCGGAGCTTGGCCACCTGCTCGCCCACGGCAAGCATCAGCGTGTTGAGACCGGCACCCGTCACAGCGGACACGGCAAAGAACATATGGCCATCGTCGAGTGCCGCACGCTTAAGGTCGGCAATCTTGTCGGCCGTGCCCGGCGCATCGCACTTGTTGGCGACGACGATCTGCGGACGCTCCGAAAGCTCGGCACCATACTGCTCGAGCTCACGGTTGATGATGCGATAGTCCTCGACCGGATCGCGATCCTCAAATCCGCCCGTCATGTCAACGACATGCATAATCAAAGCAGTGCGCTCAATGTGGCGCAGGAACTGATGACCCAGGCCCTTACCCTCGCTCGCACCCTCAATAAGACCCGGAACATCGGCGACGACATAGGAGTACTCGCCGGCACGCACCATGCCCAAGTTGGGCACAAGCGTGGTAAACGGGTAGTCGGCAATCTTGGGACGGGCAGCGCTCATACGCGCGATGAGCGAGGACTTGCCGACAGAGGGAAAGCCCACAAGCGCGGCATCGGCCATGAGCTTCATCTCGAGCTCGATCCAATGCTCCTCGGCAGGCTCACCCAGTTGGGCAAACGCAGGCGCGCGGCGCACCGACGTCACAAAGTGGGTGTTGCCCAGACCGCCGGCACCACCGGGCGCCACGACTACGCGTTCACCGTCGTGCACCAGGTCAGCAATCTCGAACATCGGGGTCTGCGTCTCGGGATCGAGCTCGCGGACTACGGTGCCCATGGGGACTTTCAAAATCAGGTCCTCACCGCTCTTGCCGTTGCGACGGGCACCCTGGCCATGCGTGCCGCGCTCGGCGCGGAAATGATGCTTAAAGCGGTAATCGATCAGCGAGGACAGCTGAGCATCGGCCTGGATGACGACATTGCCGCCACGACCGCCGTCGCCGCCATCGGGCCCTCCCTTGGGAACAAATGCCTCGCGTCTAAACGACATGCAGCCGGCTCCGCCGTCGCCGCCGCACACGTTGATGCGGCTGATATCGGTGAACTGTGACAACAGAATCGCCTCCTACAAAAAAGAAGGAGACCCTTGAATCCTAAAACTCAAGTGTCTCCCACATATGTGCTCTATGAAGGGTGAATTACGCGTTCGCGAGCGGGCGTACGCTGACCCTGTGCTTGATACCCTTGTGGAACTCAACGGTACCGTCGACCAGCGCGAACAGCGTGTCGTCCTTGCCACGGCCAACGTTCTCACCCGGGTGGATGTGCGTGCCGTGCTGACGGACGAGAATCGTGCCCGTGGTTACCGTCTGGCCGGCATAGCGCTTCGTGCCAAGGCGCTGACCGCGGGAGTCACGGCCATTACGGGAGGAACCGAGTCCTTTTTTGTGTGCCATTGTGTATACCTACTCTTTCGTTACGAGTGTAATCTACTCGGCGACGGGAGCCTCGGCAACAGCCTCAGCCTCTGCCTTGACAGCCTTCTTGGCGCGGGAGGTAGCCTGAACCTTCACGATCTTCAGCTTGGTGAGCTGCTGACGGTGACCCTTCAGACGACGATAGCGCTTGCGCTTGTGGAACTTGAAGACCAGCTGCTTCTCGCCCTTGAACTGCTCAACGATCTGAGCGGTAACCTTGGCCTTGGCCAGCTTGTCGGGATCGGTGACGATCTTCTTACCATCGTTGAGGAAGATAACCGGCAGGGTGATCTTGTCGCCCTCATTGCCCTCGATCTTCTCGACGGTGATGACATCGTCGGTGGCGACCTTGTACTGCTTGCCGCCCGTGTTAACGATTGCGTACATGTTTACTTGCCCTTCATGCATCAGTTAGTGCAACAGCCGAATATAGTAGCAGGCGATAATACCCCCGTCAACGAGTATGTGGAGCAAATCCACAAGTTCGCACAGGTATGGGGCTGACGAGTCGGCCCTCGTCGTCCTCGCATGCTTGATTCTGACGCTCGACATCGTAGGAGCAGATGGTCACGAGGTCTTGCATACCGGTGGAAACAATAGGTGCATCGACGCCCGGGGTCAAGCCCTGCAACAAAACATCAGCGGCAGAAAGCAAAATTTCCGGACGCATGGAGCCCTCGTTATCGGCATGGGTGTCGAGCATGAGCACCAGATGGTCCGGGCGCTCCCCTGCCGTGAGCTCATAACCCACCAGAGTGTGGTCAAGGTCTAGGCGCTTGCTCTTCTTACCGCGTGCGTAGTCGATGCCATGGCCTGCACGCAACGTGTCGATCGCAGCGCGCACTTCATCGGCGCTCACGGGTGCTTCGGCGTCCAAGTGTAGGTCGATACGGTACGACAGACGCGTGAGTTGCGCCGTCAGCGCCGGCGTGCGCACGTCGATGTAGGCGGCCTCGATGGGGGCCAGATCGGCCGGAGAGGCAGCAGCCAGGCGCCCAAACGCCTCGTCGAGTGCAACGAACTCGGTCATAAACAGGTCATACCACTCGCAGGTCGACGACGTTCCCACCGGCAGCGCCGACGAAAAGCCCACGCGCATGTGCGGAGAGAAGCCCTGTGTCACAGCATAGGGCAGACCCGCACGACGCACGATGCGCTCAATGGTATGAATCACTTCGAGATGGCCCAGGTACTTAAGACGGTCGCGCTTGCCATAGCGAACGCGAAGCCTAAAGAGCGTGGGGTTGTCGGTCAGGCGCTCACTCATGCGCGATCACCCACCAATACGTTCTTGGCGTGGAGCGTGGGGCAGATTCCGCAGCCGGTGCACGACGTACGGGTACAGTCGGGGGTCGTGACACCCTCCAGCGAGCGGCGGTATTCGCGCTCGAGGAAGCCGCGCGAGCAGCCGGGACTCACGTGCTCCCAGGGCAGGCGCCAGTCCAGTTCGTAGGGCAGGTGCACGAGCTCGTTGAGATCGATACCGTTTTTGGCCGCAGCCGACTTCCAGTTGTCGAGCGAAAAATGCTCCACCCAGGCGTCAAAACGCGAGCCCGCACGCCAGGCGTCGATAATGACCGGCGTCATGTCGCGACCGGCGCGGGACAGCGCGGCCTCGACGAGCGAGGTCTCGGCATCGTGGTAGTGAACGCGGACCGCACGGTTACGAACGCTCGTAATGAGCAGCTTCTGACGGCGCTTGACGTCGTCGTAATCGAGCTGCGGGCACCATTGGAACGGCGTGGCGGCCTTGGGGATAAACACCGACACCGAGATGGACACCGAGATGGAGCCGCGACGCGCCTTGGGAACCACGGAGCGGCCGAGCTCGAGCACGTGGTCGGCCAGGTTGGCGATAGCCACGATATCCTCGTCGCGCTCGCCAGGAAGCCCCATCATAAAGTAGAGCTTCATGCGGTTCCAACCAGCCTCGAAGGCCGCCTTGGCCGCACGGTCCAAGTCCTCCTCGGTCACATTCTTGTTGATGATGTCGCGCATGCGCTGGCTGCCGGCCTCGGGGGCAAACGTCAGGCCGCCCTTCTTTTCGCCGGCGACCGACTCAGCCATATCCACGCCAAACGAATCCAGGCGCTGTGAGGGAATGGATACGCGAATACCCGTATCCTCCAGGCGGCGGTTGAGCCTGCCGAGCACATCGCGGATGCAGGAGTGGTCGGTGGTAGAAAGCGAAGTGAGCGACACCTCGTCGTAGCCGGTCTTTTCCAGGCCCTGGATCACCGAGGACACAATCTGGTCGGCCGAGCGCTCGCGCACCGGACGATAGGTCATGCCAGCCTGGCAAAAACGGCAGCCGCGGGCACAACCGCGCAGAATCTCGATAGACAGGCGGTCGTGAACGAGCTGTGCGTAAGGCACGCACGACTGCGACAGAGGATTGGTAGCGCCAAAGTCCTCAACGACGCGCTTGTAGACCACCGGCGGGACGTCTTTGCCCTCACGCGGCACGGTATAGCCGTGCGGAGAGCAAGGCTCATCGTGGCGCACCTCGTAGAGCGACGGTACATAGGTGCCATCGACCGTCGCGAGCTGCTCGACAATCCGAGCGCGCGAGACGCCCTCATCGCGCAGACGACGATGCAGTTGGCAAACCTCGAGCAGCGACTCCTCGCCCTCGCCGATCAGAATGGCATCAAAGAAGGCCGCATACGGCTCGGGGTTATAGACCGAGGGGCCACCAGCAATGATAATGGGATCGTCCTCGGTGCGGTCGGCCGCAAGCAGCGGAATGCCAGCGAGATCGAGCGCCTCGAGAAAGTTTGTCACGGCCATCTCGTGCGGCACGTGCATACCGACGATATCAAACGAGGCCACGGGCGCTGCGCCCTCGAGCGACAGCAGCGGGATACCAGCCTCGCGCATGGCATCGCCCATATCGGGCCACGGCACATAGCCGCGCTCGCAGGAAATGCCCTCGGCCTGATTAAGGATGTTGTAGAGAATGGCGATGCCCTGGTTGGGCAGGCCCACCTCGTAGACATCGGGATAGATCATGCAGCAGCGGTAATCGGCATCGGCCTTGGAGAGCGTGCCCCACTCATGGTCGATATAGCGGCTCGGCTTCTCGACCTTTGCAAGCAACGGCTCGATCAGATGAAAACAGTCTTGGTATGGAACGCGCAAAAGAAACCCCTAAGCAGCGAGATCGGATGCATCCTCGAAAGGACTCATGGGACGGGTGGCACCGGCGACCATGGTCACCAGGTCGCGGACGCGCGAGAACGTGGCGGCAGCCACCTCGTTGGCACGGCTGTAGTCGATGTCGCGCTCATACAGCGAAACGAGCGCACGGCCCATGCCATAGGTGCCCGCGGCGGCGGTCAGCGCCTTGACGGCAAACCCAATATGCGGCGTCTGCTTTACCAGGGCGCGGGTGACGGCGCGGATCACCAGGCCACCGGCAAGCACGCCCGCGACCTCATAGCCGCGCTCGGGCTTAATGCCGCGTCCAAAGATGGCCGCGAGCTCAAAGAGCATGCCCACCTGCGCCAGCGCCATAACGGGATAATCGGCCCCCGGCAAAAACACCAGCGCACCCGTCGCCATATTGGTAAGCGCGCACGAGGTGATGATGCGGTTCGCGGCAGCGATACGCATAAAGGCGAAGTTCGCCGCAAATGCCGTCTCCTTGTCCGTGCGATCGAGAATCCAGCGGGCAAGCGTCTCGAGCAGATACGTCTTATCGGTAGCTGCCACCGCGCCGAGCATAGGCGTGGACTCCTGGATAAAAGGCACCTCGACAGCGGACTCGGCAAGCACGCACACAGGCGCACCAGCAATCACAAGCTCCTGTACAGCGCTCTCCAGACGGTCGGATCCGCGCGAAAGCACCAACACCACATCGGTATCGGTCTTGGGAACGATACGGTCCTCACCCAGGCGCTCAACGCGCACAATGCCCGACGTCGTCTGTGGCACGAAGGCATCGCGCACCGTCTCGACCAAAAAACGCGAGGCAGACGAATCGAGGTAGACAGACACGCGCACCGGCGTGTCGGAATCCTTCTTGGTAGTCGCGCCCATCTTAAAGACGCGGGTCAGCTTATCCACGGGAATCTTCATAGCAAACCCCTCCAGCGGTTACGCGGCGCCCGAACGATGCCGCCATATGGATTGTACGATACCCACCGTCAGCAACTGGATCATCATCGACGACGAACCGAAGCTAATGAACGGCAGCGGAATACCGGTAATCGGCATCATGCCGATGCACATGCCGATGTTCTCGAACGTCTGGAATGCCCACATGCCGACGATACCTACGCATGACAAGCGTAGGAACAGAGACTCGCACTTAAAGGCGACGCGAATCGTCGAGAAGATGAGCAGCACGTACAGGCACAGCAGCAAAAAGGAGCCGCAGAAGCCAAAGGTCTCAGACAAAAAAGCGAAGACGAAGTCGGTATGGAACTCGGGCAGAAAGCCACCGGCAGACTGCGTCGCATGCCCCAGGCCCTTACCAAAGAAACCGCCCGATCCAACCGCGATGAGCGATTGCTGCAGATTGTACGCATCGTCCGAATCGGCGTTGTCGGGGTCGATGAAGACCGTCAGACGATTCATCTGGTACTGCTTAATGAGCACATCGTGGCCGAGCAGCGAATCGAAGACAGAATCGAGCGCCAGGACGAGCGCCACCAGGCCCACGAGCAGAGCCAAAGTCGAAAGCACCCATTCGCGGCGTGCACCGCTCATGCAGATGACAACGGCACCCGACACCAACACGACCAGGCCCGAACCCAGGTCACCCATGGCGACGACGGCCAAAAACGGAACGGACAGCATGCCGCAGAGCTTAATGTAGTCGCGGACGGTATCGATGCGGCCGTTGTACTGCGAGCCAAGCGTGGCGATAAAAAAGATCGTGATGAGCTTGGCGAGCTCGACCGGCTGGAAGGTAAGACCGATACCGGGAATCTTGATCCAGCCCGTCATGCCCAAACCGCCCGTATAGGACAGTCCCGGAATCTTGGGCGAGAAAATCACAATGAGGTCGATGACGAGCAGCGCCGTCGAGAAGTTAGAGATGCCGCGCAGATCGGTTCGCCAGACGAGCACCGCAAGCACCGCACCGATGCCGATGCCCAACAGGTGACGCGAGAATGAGGCATCAGCCTTAAACTGCGAGGCCGACCAAATAATGATGGCGCCATAGGCAACGAGCGCCACGGCGGCAAGCAGCACGCCGATGTGCACCTTTTGGCGAAACGTGCCGCGCGAGGCCGAAAGCTGCTTGTTGACACGGTCCAGGCTGCTGCGGGAACCGGTTTTAGTTGAGCGGAACAGGTCCGCCGGCGAAAAATCCATCGCAACCTCCTATCGAACCGAAGAATCGCCCGTGGCAGAAGATGTATCGGGCTCGTTGTAGATGGCACCGAGCACATCGCGCACGACATGTAGGGCAATGGCCGAACCGCCGCCGCCCTGTTCCAAGACAGTAGCAATTACGTACTTGGGGTCGTCGGCGGGAGCATATGCGCAGAACCAGGAATACTCGTCCTCGCCGCTTTTCTCGCCGGTGCCCGACTTGCCGTAGACTTGCGGCGTCAAGTTGGTAAAGTGCGACGCCGTAGTGGCGGATGTCGAATAGATGACGTCGTGCATGCCGTTGCGCACCAGTGTCAAATCGGCATCACTGTTAATCTTGGCGGTGAGGCGCTTTTTGGAGCCCTTGCCGTTGTAGGTATAGGCATCGCCCCCGTCGCCGTCACGCGAGACAGCGGACAGAAACACGTGCGGTGTGAACTGCTTGCCACCGTTGGCAAGCCCCATATAGGCGCACGCCATCTGCAACGGCGTCACCAAGATATCGCCCTGGCCGATGGCGATGTTGGTCATGTCGCCCGCGTTCCACTTGCGATCCTCTGCCGAGGCATCGGCAAAGAAGGATTCCTTCCATTCGGCATCGGGAATACGCCCGGCGCCTTCACTGGGAAGGTCGATGCCGCATGTCGAGCCCAAACCCCAACGACGGAACATCTCCTGCAGGCCCTCGGGGTTGTCCTTGTCATAGAAGAACGCCTTGCCGATATCATAGAAGACCGGGTCGCACGAATTTGCGATGCCCGACTGAAGCGTCATGGTTCCATGACCGGAGTGCAGCCAGCAGTACTTGCCCCACTGCTTGCCCAGGCCCGTCCAATAGCCCGTGCAGTCCGTGGTCTGGGAAGAGGTGTAGGTACCATATTCGAGCGCGGCAAGTGAAGTCAGCGGCTTGATGGTCGAAGCCGACATGTACTGGCCGCCAATGGCGCGGTTGAGAAGCGGGTGCGAGCCCTCATCGTCATTGAGCTCGGTCCACACGTCGTTGGAGACGCCGCCGATAAACACGGACGGATCGAATTTGGGCTCGCTGGCCATACCCAGAATCTCGCCATTGTTGGGGTCGAGGCACACCACCGCACCGTTGCCGGCATTGCTGTAGCCCGATTGCTTAGCGCGCGCGATGGCATCGGCAAGAGCCGTCTCGCAGGCTTGCTGAATGGCAAGGTCGATCGTGAGCTTGACATCGGAGCCCGCACGTGGGGGCACGGCGCCAGCCTGTCCGGTAACGTTACCCGAGGCGTCGACCTTTACTGTCTGTTCACCGCGAATGCCCTGGAGCAGGTTTTCGTAATAGCTCTCCACGCCCGCCTGGCCTACGATGTCACCCGACTGGTAGGCAATCTTACCCGCAGACTCGTTGCTGTCCTCGGAGGCCTTCTTGTTCTGCGCCTCGAGCTGCTCGGAGGTAATGGTGCCGGTATAGCCCAAGATATGGCAGGCGGTCTCGCCATACGGGTACTGGCGCTCGGTGCGCTCAGCGATCTTCACGCCGGGAAACTCACCGGCGTGCTCCTGAATGTAGGCGACAGTAGAGCGGCGCACGTCAGTCGCGATGGTATGCAGACTCTGCGCGCCTTCGGAATTGTCCTGGATGTTGCGCAGCACCGCGACATACGGCATGCCAAGCACGTTAGCGAGATGACGCACCAGCACCTTGTCGCCGGCAAGGTCGCGATAGGCGACGACAGCAAGCGAGGGACGGTTCTGTACCAGCGCGACGCCGTTGCGGTCCAGGATGCGGCCACGCACGGCGGGCGTGGTAACGGTACGGGTCTGATTGCTCTGCGCCCGCTTGTCATAGTAGTCCGACGAGACCATCTGCATGCCCCACAGCTTAACGGCAAGTGCGGCAAACATCGCACCCACACCGGTGGTGAGGATGGAAAAGCGACCCTTAAAGGCGGTGGCGGCCGTATTGCCCTCGCCCTCTGTGGCGCGCGGGGCCGTTCCGTGCTGTGTGTCGTAGGTAAAGCGAGAGTCGCCGCGGCGCATGATGACCAGTGCGACCACAATGGCCACGACCAACACGATACCGGCGACAACAACCGTCATCTGGGAAGACATCTGCGGCCTCCCCTATTTGAGTTTATGGGTCTTGGGCTTAAAGCGCATACCCGTCTGACGCCCACCGCGTGCGGAGAACCCGTAGCCAGACTGCGGCGCGACGCCGGACATCAAAAACGGAACAGCGACCAGGCCCGTCAGAATCGAGGACGGCAGGGCGTGTCCAAAGATCGCCACTACAAAACTCGACTCCAGACCCATAAACAACAAGATAATGCTGTAGATCACGTTAATGGCAAACGCGAAGGCACCCACCGTGATGCCGCGAGCGCTCGGGGTGCCGCCCGTCTGACCGGCGGCGCTGTGCACCAGGGCAAAGCTACCCACTGTCAGCAACAGCGACATCACACCCACCGGCACGGCAGCCGACAGGTCGTAGAACAGGCCACAGCAAAAACCGCAAATGACGGCACGCGTGGGGTCGCCCGAAAACACGCCCAGACACACCAGGACAATCATAAAGTTGACGCGACCGCCCGCAATGGAGATCTGCGGCGCCAAGCCCGCCTGCAACAGGACGCAGACAATGGCGGCAATCGCAAAAGCACGGGAGCCAGCCCCCTGTTCGTGTAGATCCATGGACAAGCCTCCCTATTCGCTCGAACCGGAATCATCGGACGCATCGGAGCTATCGTCCGAGCTGTCATCTTTGGACTTGGTGGCCGCATCACGCGAGGTGCCCTGCGGCGTACTATTGGCGCTGCTCACATCCTCGTCCGAAGCCGACTGCTCATCGGTCAACGACGTAATGACCAGCACTTCCTCGTTGTTTTCGGCCGTTGTCTGCGCGCGAACGACGATGGTGTAGTACACATCGTTGGCAGACTTCTCCACCGAGGAAACCGTACCGAGCGGCAGGCCCTTGGGAAACACGCCGCCGATGCCCGAGGTCACGATGATGTCGCCCACCTTCACGTCGGAGTCGACACTCACGTGCTCCAGGCGCAGGGTACCGTCGGGCTGGCCCTGCAGCATGCCCTGAGCGCGCGTATCCTGCACCATGGCGGACACACCCGAGTTCTCATCAGCAATCAGGCGGACGGTGGAGGTCTTGGCCGAAACCTCGATAATCTGACCGATGACACCGGCAGAACTCGTCACAGGCATGTTGATGGTAAGCCCATCGGCCGAGCCCTTGTCGATGGTAACCGTCGAGGTCCAGGCATCGCCCGAAGCGCCTACAATGCGAGCCGCGGTGGACTTGAGATTGTAGGTCGACTGCAGACCGACCAGGCTCTCGAGTCGCTCGGCGGTCTTTTGGGCCTCGGAGAGCTCGGCAACCTTTGACGTCAGAACCTCGTTTTGCTTCTTAAGCTCGTCGAGGGTGTCTTGCGAAGCCGTAAGGTTAGAGAACACGTTTCCGATTGCGTTGAAGGGCGCAGCCACAGCCGAGCCCACAAAACGCACCGGCGAGGTAATCGTCGTCACGCCCGAACGCACGGCGTGAATCGGACCCGCCTCGCCTTCACGAATATAAAACGTGAGGAGCAGCACCGAAATCACACTGAAAACAATCAACGGGCGCATACCCGTTGATTGTCGCTTGGTATTCAGATTTGAAGAGAAACCCGAAGATCGTGCCAAATGGAATCCACCTTTTGGAAATTAAGCATTGGTCTGGACGAAGCCACCGTCAAACGCATTGGCCTCAAGCACGCGGGCACAGCCGTTGACGACGTTGTCGAGCGCCGTAGGGCTAACGTTGACCGAAACGCCGGTCTCATCGCGCAAGCGAACGTCGAGGCCGCGCAGCAGTGCACCGCCGCCGGTCAACAGAATGCCGTAGTACATAAGATCCGAGGCAAGATCGGGCGGTGTGGCGTCGAGGGCGTCCTTGACGGCCTTGGCCATCTCGTCGAGCGGCTTGTTGAGCGCGCGGCGGATCTCCTCGCTCTCGATGCGCACGGTCTTGGGCAGGCCCGTGATCACGTCACGGCCGTTGACCTCGACGTCGAGCTCGTCCTTGAGTGGCACGGCAGAACCGACCTTGATCTTGATGTCCTCGGCCGTGCGCTCGCCGATAGCCAGGTTATAGGCATCGCGAACGTGGGTAAGGATAGCCTGGTCAAACTCGTCACCGGCAATGCGGATGGACTGCGACACGACGATACCGCCCATGGCGATAACGGCGACCTCGGTGGTACCGCCACCGATATCGATAACCATGGAGCCGGTCGGCTCCTCAACAGGCAAGTCGGCGCCGATAGCAGCGGCCATGGGCTCCTCGATCAGGTATGCCTGGCGGGCACCGGCCTGGATCGTAGCCTCAAAAACGGCGCGCTTCTCGACCGACGTGACGCCGGAGGGGACGCAGACGACAACGCGCGGACGCGGGGTCCACGGATAGCGCTTCTCGGACGCCTTGTCGATAAAATAGCGAAGCATGGCCTCGGTAACGTCAAAGTCGGCGATAACGCCGTCCTTAAGGGGACGCACAGCCACAATGTTGCCGGGCGTACGGCCGAGCATGCGCTTTGCCTCGATACCGACAGCCAGGATGCGCTCATCGTTCTTATCGATGGCGACAACGGAGGGCTCGCGAATGACGATGCCCTTGCCGCGCACGGAGACAAGCGTGTTGGCGGTGCCGAGGTCGATGGCAAGATCGCCCGCATAGCTACCGAAGAACATATCCATCAAAGAAAACAACGCAACTCCTGATGTGTTGGATGATTGCTGGAAAACTACTAGCCCATCATACTAGCGCAAGCCCGGCACCTCACTTGCGGTGAAGCACCGGGCAGCGCCAAATCTCATAAGGTCACTACTGGTTGTCAGCAGCCGAGAGATCGATGTCGAGCGAGGAGACGGCCCAACCGATATGGTTGTCGGAGCGCACGAACTTGACGGTGTACTCCTGCTCGCCGCCCTTGGACAGCGACGCCTTGACCTTGGCGGTGGTCTCGGTCATAGACTGATCCATGCCCTCGATGGAGACGGTGGCGCCCTGCGGAATCGAGGAAACGATCATCGACTTGGCGTCCTCGGACAGGCTGGAGGCCAGGCAGGACTCGGCCTTGGCGGTATCGCCGTCACCTGCGGCCTGGAACAGGTCGGTGACAACAGACTCCTGCGAAGGGAAGCCCAGGCCGCGCGTGTAGGCAAAGCCAAGACCACCTGCGGCAAGGACAACCAGCAGAAGCAGCACCAAGAAGACCTTGAGGCCCGTGTGGCGATGGCGGCGACGGACCTTGGCCTCCTTGCGGTCCTGCTGAACCATCTCGGACTCGGACAGGGTAAAGAAGCCGGTGTCCGAGGGGTCGGGCATAAACTGACCGGTAGCACCCGTGGGGTCGAGCGGGTCGACGGCCGGAGCATCCATCGCGGGCGCCGGAGCCGTGGCCATGGCCGTCTGGGCCGAAAGCGCAGCGAGGGAATCTTGCACGCGGGCAAGCTCGTCGGCCTGCTCGGGCGTGAGCTGGTAGATGCCATCGGCAGTGGCGGCGTTAAAGGCATCGAGCGCGTCAGAGGGGCGACCGGCGGCAGAGAGTGCCTCACCCATACCGGCGTTAAGCGCACGCGTGTCGTCGCGCGGACCGGCAAAGTCGATGGCCGTGCGGTAGGTCTCTACGGCGTCTGCCGGACGGCCGAGCTTAATGAAGCAGCGACCAAGATCGCCGAGGGCAGCGGCAGGAGCCGGGTTGGCACCATCGATGGCGGCCTGACGGAAGGCAGTGCCGGCATTGGCATAATCGCCCGACTGGAACAGGGCGTTGCCCAGGCCCAGATAGGCCTTAAACGGCGTCGCATAGGATGCATCCTGCGTTGCGGCAGAGAACGCCTGGACTGCGGTCGCATAGTCACCCACGGCAGCAAGCGCCTTACCGCGGTTGGTGAGCAGCGCACCGCGCTTGCCATAGGTGCCGTCGTTGAGGGCGGCGGCGTAGGCCTCGGCGGCCTCGGCATACATGCCCAGGTGCATCAAGGCGTTGCCGCGCAGATGGTCGGCCTCGCCCATAATCTCGCTGGGGGTCTTTGCCGCACCGAGCATCTGGGCGGCAGCGGAATAATCACCCGCGCGATAAGCGGCGCGGCCCTGTTGGATCAGCTGGCTATTCAAGGAAGTCCCCTTTACTCGTGAACGATCTCGACGTGGACGATCTCGTCGCCGGCACGCAACTGCGAAATCACATCGAGGCCCTCGACCGTGGTGCCAAAGACGGTGTAGCCGGAGTCGAGGTTATGCTGGGCGCCCAGGCAGAAGTAGAACTGCGAACCCGCGGAATCGGGATCCATCGAACGTGCCATGGCAAGCGCGCCGTCGACGTGGCTGTTACGCGGATTGGTAGCGAACTCGCCCTTGATGCAGTAACCAGGGCCGCCGGTACCGGGCATGCCGTCGGGGCCCTCAAGGCCGGCGGCGACATCGGCGCCGGACATATCGCGGGTATTCGGGTCGCCGCCCTGGATCACAAAGCCGGGCACATAGCGATGGAACTTAAGGCCATCGTAAAAACCCATCGTGGAAAGCTCGCAGAAGTTCGCCACGTGGATGGGAGCGCCCTCGCCGTCAAACTTGACCTTGATGGTGCCCTTCGACGTCTCGATAACCGCGCACTCATCGCCGGCAAGCTGGTACTCGGGCGTGTAGAGCTCTTTCTTAAAACCAAACATGTGGTTCCTTCCTCGTGCGTTTAAAGCATATTTGTTCGAATTGTAGCAATAAGCACAGGCTTTCATCAATTGCGCATGCAGGTTATACCGCTTAGGCGCATTAATTACGAGCGCTGCCGGGGCTTCCAAGCACCCACGTTGGCATCGTACTGGTTGAGCGCGCTGTTGCCGCCCTGTGCCATGGGTGCCAAGATCTCGCTCTGGCGAGCGCTCATCGACTCACCGTCGGGGATGGACAGCGAGATGTCCCAGCTCTGGCAGATCACATCGACGCGCTCGTACATCCACTCGGCAAGCTGCTTGAGGTGCTCGATGTCTTCGGCATAGACTGTGTCGTCGTGGAACTTAAGATTGTCGAGTTCGTCCTGCGTCTGCTTGATGCGCTCGCGCAGGTCATAGGCGCTCTGCGAAATCTCCTGGCGCGTGCTGAGCGAAGAGCGCAGATAGCCACTGTTAAAGGAGGTGATCACCTCGCCGATCTGGTCCTCGGTGTTGTACGAGAGGATCGTCTGGTAAATCTGGTCGAGCTTGGCATAAAGTTCATCGTCAGTGAGCACGACCTCCTCCTTGACCACGTCGGCGGTGTCGTCGCCATCGCTCTCATCGACCTTAGCGGCATCGTCCTGAGTCTGCTCGCCCTTCTGGCGCGAAGGGAAAGTACTCTGCGCAGCGTGGCCAAACTCACTATAGAATCCCGGCATGACACCCAGGGGATCGGTCGTCACAAACCAATAGGCACCGCCGCACACAGCCGCGAGCAGGGCTATGACAATAACCGACTTGGGAATATGACGCTTATGCTTGTGGTAAGCGTCCTCATCGGGATGCACCTTTCGCTTGGGCTTTCGCTTATTGGACTGAGCATCGTCTCGCAGGGAAACCGGCGTCGGCATGTCCACCTTAGGGATGCCGAAGTCCTTGTCGAAGGCCGGCAGCACACAAGTCTCGTTGGGATCGGCGGCGTCCGAAAGCACCGCGGCGGCAGACGCCGGCGCATGGGGCACCTCGGTATCGATCTGCTCCTGCGTCAAGCGTGGAAAGCCGGCCGTGCGGCCTGCCGCCAGATCGGATGCAGCCGCGTCTTTGGAAAGGATGCCCGGGGCGGGGCGCCCGCACTTGGGACAAGTGCGATCATGCGGGGACAGGCGTGCGCCGCAACCATCGCAGAACACGAACTCGGTATGCTCGGGACCGTCGCCCGGACCAACGTATGCGTTGCAGTAGGGGCAGAACGAGGCGCCGTCTTCTATAGTCTTAAGGCAATGCGGGCAGATCACGGCTTCCTCTTTTCGGAGCAATTCATACAGTCGAAGTTAGAGCATAGCATCGCCACGCCCCCACAGGAGCAAGGCACCAATTCAACATCGCCAGGGTAGCTAATTCGGGACGGGGCTTTTTTAGCTGCCCTGGCCGCCAATCGGCCAAATAGATCACGTCATCAGCCGGGGTAGCTAAAAAAGCCCCGTCCCGAATTAGCTACCCTGTGAGGTTACTTTTTCTTTTTGCTCGGCATCGAGACCTTAATGCCCTGGGCGGACTTGGTCACCCGCGAGCGAGTGGCACCCGCGCTCTTCTTTTTCTTGGGTTGGGCCTTTTCCACACCCTCGAGCGCGCGAACCTCGGCCTTGCGAGCGGTGCGCTCCTCGCGGCGCTGCGCCATATCGGCGGCGACGCGCTTGGCAAAACGCTGGGCAGTTGAACCCGTCGAGCTCACCTTGCCGCCGCCGCGACCCAGACGGACGCGAACGCCACGGCCAAAGCCGGTGGCAGCATGGCGACGACGCGGCTTAAGCGAATCCATCATCGTGGCGAGCTTAAAGAACACCGTGCAGGTAAAGACGACGATCGCCAGCAAGATAACCACCTCGCCCATCGACAGGTTGGCGATGGACAGCAGCTCCGGGAATCCGATAACACCCGCCAGGATGCCGACGACGACAAACACAAAGAGCACCACGCGCAAGGGAGTGAGCGGCTGCGAGACGCGCCAGATCAGGCTCACACTCGCCGCGCACGACGTAAGCAGGCACATAGTCGAAAGGGTGAGCTGGTTAAAGCCGAACACGCGCGCCACGAAGATATCGAGCGCCGCAGCCATAATGACAGCCAACGACGCCGGCAGCGCACGCTTGAGCACGTTGGTCAAGAATGACCCCTTCACGCGGGCATTATTGGGCTCCAGACCAAGCACAAAGCCCGGCGCGCCGATGCAGAAGAAGTTGATGAGTGTCATCTGAATCGGCTCGAAGGGATACGGCGGAAACGCGATGCACAGCGCCGCCAGGCCCATCGAGAACAGCGTCTTGGTCAGGAACAGCGCCGCAGAGCGCTGCAAGTTGTTGATGGAACGACGACCCTCGGCCACCACGGCGGGCATCGAGGCAAAATCGTTGTCGACCAGCACGATCTCGGCCACGTTGCGCGCCGCATCGGAACCGGCGGCCATGGCCACGGAGCAGTCTGCCTCCTTGAGCGCCAGCACGTCGTTGACGCCGTCGCCCGTCATGGCAACGGTATGGTCGCGACGCTTGAGCGCCTGCACGAGCTCGCGCTTCTGCTGCGGCGTCACGCGGCCAAAGACGTGGTAGCGGTCCACCGCCGCATCAATCTTGGACGGCGTATCGAGCGTCGTGGCGTCGACGTAGGCATCGGCCCCCGGAACGCCCACCACGCGCGCGATCGACGACACCGTGCGCGGGTCGTCGCCGCTGATCACGTTGAGGGTCACGCCTTGCTCGTTAAAGTAGCCGATGGTCTCGGCGGCCGAGGAGCGAATCTCGTCGCGAATGGTCACAAAGCCCACGGGCTCGGCCTCGCCCACCATATCGCCATCGGGCGTAAAGCCGTCGACACAGGCCACCACAAGTACGCGGCAGGTGTCGGCGAGCTCGGCCACACGGTTCTCGACCTGCGCAAAGGCGCGCTCCGAAAGCACAAATTGCGCCGCGCCCATCACATAGGAACCTTGCGCAAACGAGGCGCCGCTCCACTTTTTGGACGACGAGAACGGAATGACCGCCAGCGGCTCGGACACCTCGACCGGGCGGTCGGCGTAGTAGTTGAGCAGCGCCTGACAGGTCTCGTTGGCGTCTGCCGAAGTAGCACGCGCCACGTTGGCGAGCGCAAAATCGAGTACCGTGGTCTCGACGGGGACAGGTGCCTCGTCCGAATCCGCGCCAAAACCAACACCCTCAACAGGCAACGGGTAGGTGCCCTCGACCTCCATGCGGCCCGAGGTAATGGTGCCCGTCTTATCCAGGCACAGCACGTCGACGCGCGCGAGCGTCTCGATGCAGTAGAGCTGCTGTGCGAGTACCTTGCGGCGCGCCAGCCGCACCGTGGCGATGGCAAGCACCGACGAGGTCAGCAGCACCAGGCCCTGCGGAATCATACCCAAAAGAGCGCCCACCGTGGACAGCAGCGCCGACGAAGGCACGCGACCGGCAAGCAGCTCGGAAAAGCACCACGAAAGCGCGCTATCACCCGGCGTACCGGCGGCATCCCAAAGCTCGCTCACGCTCGAGGAAAAGAGCGCCAGACCGAGCGGAATCATAATGAGGCTCGCAAAGCGCACGATGGCGTTGAGCGCGTTCATGATCTCGGAATTGACCTTTTTGACGTACTTGGCCTCGTTGTTGATCTTTGCCACGTAGTTGTCGGCTCCAACATGGATCACGCGGGCGCGCAGCAGGCCCGAGTCGATAAAGCTGCCGCTCATGAGCTCGGAGCCGGGCTGCTTTTTAATGAGATCGCTCTCGCCCGTCAGCAGGCTCTCGTTAACGAGCGCCTCGCCCGACACCACCACGGCGTCGGCCGGAATCTGGTCACCGCGCCCCAGGCGAATGATATCGTCGAGCACGATCTGATCCAAGTCGAACTCCACCTCGGCACCGTCACGCACCGCGATGGCCTTCTTAGAGGTCAACAGCGTAAGCTTGTCGACCATCCGCTTGGAACGCATGGACTGAATGACGCCGATGGCGGTATTGAGGAACACCACGAACAGGAACGTCAGGTTCTTAAACGAACCGGTCAGCAACACCAAAATCGCCAAGACAGCGTTGATCAAGTTAAACAGCGTGCAGAGGTTCTCGATGATGAGCTCGCGGACCGATTTGGTCTTAAGCTCCATGTTGCGGTTGATCTTACCGGCGGCGATGCGCTCCTCGACCTCGGCGGTCGAAAGTCCGCGCTCGATATCCGTTACTGCCATACCACGTCCCATCACGTCGCGTCGGTATAAGAAAACCGCCCGGACCATGCGAGGTTCGGACGGTCTTACGTTCGATGGTGCCCCATGTTGGATTCGAACCAACGGCCTTCTGCTCCGGAGGCAGACGCTCTAATCCCCTGAGCTAATAGGGCGAACGGTTGGCATTATACCCAAGTACGCCACGGGCTAACAAAAAAATAGAAAAAGCTTTGCAATTACGTGGGAGACACGGCGCAAAGGCTCACTTTAGAACGCAAAAGTGAAACAATTAGTATAAACTCACATGCACCATATATATACGGCTCGCGATGCGGGCCGTTTTTGCAAGAGGTATCCATCGAGGTGAGAGGCACACCATGATTGCAATTTTAAAGCAGAGTGCCAGCGACGAGGCCGTCGGCCATATCGTCAGCTGGATTGAGAAGAAAGGTCTCAAGACCGACGTCTCGCGCGGCGAGAACGAGACCATCATCGGCCTGGTGGGCGATACGACCAAAATCGACCCGTTCCTGCTCGAATCCATGGATGTCGTCGAGCGCGTGCAGCGCGTCTCCGAGCCTTTTAAGCGTGCCAACCGCAAGTTCCACCCCGAGGACTCCGTCATCGACTGCGGCCACGGCGTCAAGATCGGCGGCGACCAGTTCCAGGTCATCGCCGGCCCCTGCTCCGTCGAGGGCGAGAACCTCATCCGCATCGCACGCCGCGTAAAGGCCGCCGGCGCCACGATGCTGCGCGGTGGCGCCTACAAGCCCCGCACCTCTCCTTACGCCTACCAGGGCATGGGCCCCGCCGGCCTGGACCTGCTGTGCGAGGCATCCGCCGAGCTCGACATGCCGATCGTCACCGAGATCATGGACCCGCGCGACGTGCAGGTCTTCCTCGACAAGAAGATCGACGTCATGCAGATTGGCGCTCGCAACGCCCAGAACTTCCCCCTGCTCAAGGAGGTCGGCAAGACCAAGACCCCGGTCCTGCTCAAGCGCGGCATGTCCGGCACCGTCGACGAGCTGCTCATGGCTGCCGAGTACATCATGAGCGAGGGCAACGACAACGTCATCCTGTGCGAGCGCGGCATTCGCACCTTCGAGACCCGCACCCGCAACACCTTCGACCTCAACGCCGTGCCGGTGCTGCACCACCTGTCGCACCTGCCCGTCGTCGCCGACCCCAGCCACGCCACCGGCTACACCCGCTATGTCGAGCCCATGGCGCTCGCCGCGACCGCCTGCGGCGCCAACGGCCTGGAGATCGAAGTCCACGACGATCCGAGCCGCGCCTGGTCCGACGGCGCCCAGGCCCTCACTCCCGACCAGTTCGACGACACCATGCGCCGCATCCGCGCCATCTGCGAGGTCGTCTGCCAAGAGACCATGGAGTAGGCCATGGGTACGGTGAGAAACGCACGCGTCAACCAGGGCGGACCCAAGTGCGCCGGCATCGTGGGCCTGGGCCTCATCGGCGGCAGCTTTGCCCGCGGCTATGCGCAGGCGGGCGTTCGCGTGCTTGCCTGGGACCCCGACGATGACGTGATGACGGCCGCCAGCATGGGCACCGTCGCCGGCGAGCTCAACGACGAGACGCTCGGCGAGTGCGACATCATCGTCCTTGCCTGCTACCCCGAGGCCTGCATCGAGTGGCTCGAGGCGCACGCCCAGGCACTCGCCGACGCCACCGACACCGATGCCATCATGGGTCCCGTGGTGATCGACACTGTGGGCGTCAAGGGCATCGTGTGTGGGCGGGCCTTTGAACTCGCACGAGAGCACGGCTTTTTCTTTGTGGGCGCACACCCCATGGCGGGTACCCAGTTCTCGGGCTACGCGCACTCCCGCGCCGACCTATTCCAGGGCGCACCGCTCGTGCTCGTTCCGCCCGCTGTAGACGATGCCCTTAAGCTGGAGCTCTTGGGCCAGGTGCGCGAGATGGTGCGTCCCTTAGGGTTTGGCAAGTTCAGCGTGACTACCGCCGCAGAGCACGACCGCGTGATCGCTTTTACGAGCCAGCTCGCGCACGTGGTGTCCAACGCCTACGTAAAGAGCCCCACCGCCCAGGTCCACCACGGCTTTTCGGCCGGCAGCTACCGCGATCTCACGCGCGTGGCACACCTCAACCCGCAGATGTGGTCCGAGCTCATGATCGACGACGCCGACGCGCTTGCCTTCGAGATCGACCATCTGATCGATTCACTCGGCGCCTACAGCCGTGCACTCAAGAACCACGACCAGCGCCATCTGGAGAATCTCCTCGCCGAGGGCGATCGCATCAAGCGCGCACTCGACGACGAAAGCGCCCACTAGACCACCTATCACGCCAGGTCGAAAGGACCATAGCTTATGGCGATTACCATCGATATCGACACCGCACGCCCCTACCAGGTACACGTGGGCACCTTTTTGCTGGAGCAGGCAGGGCCGCTCGTCCGCGCCACCGCCGGAGGCACTCGCGCCGTCATCGTGACGGACACCAACGTGGGCCCGCTCTACCAGATGCCCGTTAAGCAGAGCCTGGAGACGTCAGGCTACGAGGTGAGCATCTGCACCTTCGAGGCCGGCGAGGCCCATAAGCGTGCCGAGACCTACGTTGCCATTTTGGAGTTTGTTGCCGAGTACGAGCTTTCGCGCTCCGACGTGATCGTGGCGCTCGGCGGCGGCGTCGTGGGCGACGTGGCCGGCTTTGTGGCCGCCACCTACATGCGCGGATGCAAGTTTGTGCAGATCCCCACGAGCCTGCTCGCCATGGTGGACTCGTCGGTGGGCGGCAAGACGGCCATCGACCTGGCCGCCGGCAAGAACCTGGCTGGAGCCTTTTGGCAGCCGAGCGTGGTTATCGCCGACGTGGGATGCCTTGCCACCCTCACGCCCGAGCAGTTCGCCGACGGCTGCGGCGAGGTCGTCAAGCACGCCGTGATTGCCGATCCGGAGCTCTTCGCCGAGCTGGAGAAGACCCCGCTCACGCTGGAGTTGCTTAACCGGGACGTGGCCCGCGTGGCGCTCATCATCGCCCGCAATATCGACATCAAGCGCGCCGTGGTCGTCGCCGACGAGCGTGAGACCAACCAGCGCAAGCTCCTCAACTTTGGACACAGCGCCGGACATGCCGTCGAGGCCTGCGAGCACTTTGAGCTGGGACACGGCAACTGCGTGTCGATCGGCATGGGCATCATCGCGCGCGCCGCAGCCCTGCACGGCATTTGCGATGCCGAACTTCCCGGTCGCATCGAGGAGCTCTGCGCCCGTCATGGCCTCAAGACTCGCTGCGAGCTTTCGGCCGACGCTGTCTTTGCCGAGGCACTTCACGACAAAAAGCGCGCCGGTGACACCATCGACCTGGTAATTCCGCACGATATTGGCCGCTGCAGCATCGACCGCACGTCGCTTTCCACCTTCCATGATTTGATTGCCGAGGGCCTCGGCCAGAAGGGAGACGCATCCGTATGCTAGCCCGCATCACCCCCTCCCCGCTCAAGGGCACCGTTCCCGCCATCGCGTCCAAGTCGATGGCGCATCGCCTCATCATCTGCGCCGCGCTCGCCAACGGGGAGACGCACGTAACCTGCAACACCACTTGCGCCGATATCGAAGCCACGGTGCGCTGCCTCACGGCCCTGGGCGCCCGCATCGAGACCGTAGAGGACGGCTTCCAGGTCCACCCCACCATGAAGAGCATTGAGTTCGGCCTGCTCAAGGCACTTGCCGGCGGCACGCTCGACTGCGGCGAGAGCGGCTCCACGCTGCGCTTTATGCTGCCCGTCGCCTGCGCGCTGGGGGCAGAGGCAACCTTTGTGGGCCAGGGCCGCCTGGGCGCACGCCCGCTCTCCCCACTCTCCGACGAGATCATTGCCGCTGGCTGCGACCTGCAGGGCCTGGGCGGTTTTCCGCTCAAGACAAGCGGTCGCATGCGCCCGGGCACCTTTATCCTGCCGGGCAACGTGAGCTCGCAGTACATCTCCGGCCTGCTGCTGGCAGCCCCGCTGCTGGCCCAGCCCTCCTGCGTGCAGGTGACCGGCCTTATCGAGAGCCGCCCCTACATCAACCTGACCATCCAGGCCATGAAGGCCTTCGGCGTCGAGGTCAACGTCGAGCGCATCCCTGCCAAGGACGGCCAGCCTGAGGTCACGAATTTCCGCGTGAGCAGCGGCTCGTACCGCACTCCTGGCAACGTGGCCGTCGAGGGCGACTGGTCCAACGCCGCCTTTTGGCTGTGCGCCGGCGCCATCGGCTCCGACCCCATCACCGTCGAGGGTGTGTCGCTTAGCTCGGCCCAGGGTGATCGCAACGTGCTCGCCGCGCTCTCGCGCTTTGGCGCCCGCATCGTGCGATCCACCAACGCCGCCACCGTGCAGTCCGACAAGCTCGCCGGCTTTGAGATGAGCGCGCACGACATCCCCGACTTGGTGCCCGTAATCTCGGCCGTGGCGGCGCTGGCGCAAGGCCGCACGTTCATCCGCGATTGCGCCCGACTGCGCATCAAGGAATCCGACCGTCTGGCCACCACCACCCATGAGCTCACCGCACTGGGCGCGCAGGTGCGCATTGCCGGCGACGACCTGATCATCAAGGGTGTCGACGCCTTTACCGGCGGCGAGGTCGATTCGCACAACGACCACCGCATCGCCATGATGGCCGCCATCGCCGCGAGCCGTGCTACCGGCGAGGTCGTGATCCACGGCGCCGAGGCCGTCAACAAGTCCTATCCCGATTTCTTCGACCACTACCGCCTGCTGGGCGGCAAAGTCACGCTCGAGGAGGAGTAACATGTCCTCGACCTTTGGCAACGTTTTGCATCTGAGCATCTTCGGTCAGTCGCACTCCCCTGCTATCGGATGCTCGCTCGATGGCATTCCCGCCGGTATCGCCGTTGACCAGGAGCAGCTGCAGGCCTTTTTGGACCGTCGCGCCCCCGGTCGCGACGAGACCGCGACCAAGCGCCGTGAGGCCGACGCCGCGCATATCATTGCCGGTGTGGTCGATGGACACACTACCGGCGCACCCATCGCCGCGATCATTGAGAACACCAACACACGCTCCAAGGACTATTCCGAGCTGCGCCGCAAGCCCCGCCCCGGACACGCAGACTTTCCGGCGCGCGTGAAGTACCACAACATGCACGACGTTGCCGGCGGCGGGCACTTCTCCGGTCGTCTGACGGCCCCCCTATGCATCGCCGGCGGCATCGCGCTGCAGGCACTCGAGGCCCGCGGTATTCGGGTGATGGCACATGTGGCGCAGATTGGCGGCACCTCGGACCTACCCATGGACGACATGGTCTATCGCGAGGCCGACCGCAAGGCGATCCTTACCAACGACCTGCCCTGCATCGACGCCGCCGCTGCCGGTCGCATGCGCGAGGAAATTCTGGCCGCGCGCGACGAGCTCGACAGCATCGGCGGCATCGTGGAGTGCGGCATCTACGGGCTTCCCGCGGGCATCGGCGACCCCATGTTCGATGGCATCGAGAACCGCATCGCGCAGATCGTGTTTGGCATTCCCGCCGTGAAGGGCGTGGAGTTTGGCATGGGCTTTGCCGTAGCAGCCATGCGCGGCAGTGAGAACAACGATCCGTACCGCGTTGATGCCGAGACCGGCGAGATTGCGGTCGAGTCCAACAACGCCGGCGGTATTCTGGGCGGCATCTCCACCGGCGCACCCGTCATGTGGCGCATGGCCGTAAAGCCGACGCCCTCCATTGGCCGCGAGCAACAGACCGTGGACATGGACGCCATGGAAAATTCCGAGCTCTCGGTCCACGGCCGCCACGATCCCTGCATCGTCCCGCGCGCCGTCCCCGTAGCCGAGGCAGCCGCCGCGCTGGCCATCTGGGACGCCCTCCTCGAGGACGCCGCCCAGCGCTAGCCAATCCGCCCAGGGTAGTCTTTTTGGGACAGGGCTATTTTAGCTGCACCGGCAGTTAACACGACGGTTTGGCCGATTTACGGCCAGGGTAGCTAAAATAGCCCCGTCCCAAAAAGACTACCCCTCACCATCACCCTCCGACACGTGAAAGGGGCCTCCATGGACCTTGCCGATATTCGCCAGGCCATCGACGGCATCGATACCACGCTCCTCGATAGCTTTATCGAGCGCATGGATATTGCCACCGAGGTCGCCAAATCAAAGATCGAGATGGGCAAGGCCGTCTTTGACCCCGCCCGCGAGCGCTCCAAACTCAACAACCTCGCCAGCCGCGCACCCGAGCGCTACGAGGCCCAGACCATCGCCCTGTTCCGCCTCCTCATGAGCATGAGCAAGGCAGAGCAGCAGCGCTACATCAACGAGCTCAAGGGCATCACGGTGTCGCAAAAGGCCCATGCCACGGCCGTAGCCTTTGACACGCCCTTCCCCCAGACGGCCACCGTCGCCTGTCAGGGCGTTGAAGGCGCCTACAGTCAGATCGCCGCGTGCAAACTCTTCGACGTGCCGGATATTGCGTTCTTTGAGACCTTTGAGGGCGTCATGCGCGCCGTACGCGACGGCTTTTGCGAGTTTGGCGTACTGCCCATCGAAAACTCCACTGCCGGCTCGGTCAACGCCGTCTACGACCTGCTCGCACAATTCGACTTCCATATCGTGCGCTCGCTGCGCCTCAAGATCGATCACAACCTGCTCGTCAAACCCGGCACCAAATTCCAGGACGTGCGCGAGGTCTACAGCCACGGCCAAGCCATTGCCCAGTGCGCCGGCTTTATCGAGGGCCATAATCTGCACGCCTCCAAGTACCCCAACACCGCCATGTCGGCCGAGATGGTCGCCAACTCCGAGCGCACCGACGTCGCCGCCATCGCCTCGCGCAGCTGTGCCACGCTGTATGGCCTCGAGGTGCTGGAGCCCAACATCCAGGACTCGGACAACAACTACACGCGCTTTGTCGTCATCAGCCGCGAGCCGCGCGTCTATCCCGGTGCCAACCGCACCTCGCTCATGATCACCACGGCCAATGAGCCGGGCGCCCTCTATCGCGTACTCGAGCGCTTCTACGCCCTCAACATCAACCTCATCAAGCTCGAGAGCCGCCCCATCCCCGGTCGCGACTTTGAGTTTATGTTCTACTTTGACCTGGACTGCCCCTTTGGCAGCAAGGCCCTCGACGACCTGCTCGACTCGATCGACGACGTGTGCGAGAGCTTCACCTACTTTGGCAGCTACACGGAGGTGCTCTAGATGACCGATACCGCCGCAACCCGCCCCTACGGCGTGTTGGGCCGCGTGCTGGGCCACAGCTACACCCCAACCATCTACAAGGAGCTCGCAGGGCTCGAGTACGTGCGCTTTGAGCGCGAGCCCGAGGATCTTGAGGCCTTTATGACGGGCGACGAGTGGGAAGGTACCAACGTGACCATCCCCTACAAGCGCACCGTCATGGAATACCTGGACGAGCTGAGTCCGCTCGCTGAGCGCATGGGCAACGTCAACACCATCACGCGCCTGCCCGACGGCCGCCTGCGCGGCGACAACACTGACTATTTCGGTTTTCAGTGCCTGGTCGAGGAGCTGGGTGTAGAGGTCGCCGACAAAAAGGTTCTCGTGCTTGGCGCCACCGGTGGTGCCGGCACTACAGCGAGCATGGTACTCGGCGACCTGGGCGCTGTCGTCATACCAGTCGGTCGCACAAGCGAGGTCAATTACAGCAACATCGCTCAGCAGTCCGATGCCGCGTTGCTCGTCAACTGCACACCTGCCGGCATGTTCCCGCGCTGTCCCGACGCTCCCTGCACGCTCGAAGGTCTCGATGCGCTCGAGGGCGTCATCGACATTGTCTACAACCCCGCTCGCACGGGCCTGATGCTCGAGGCCGAGCGCCGCGGCATCCCCTGCATCGGCGGCCTACTCATGCTTGTGGCCCAGGCGGCACAGGCTGTTGAGCGCTATACCGGCCAGGTTACGCCGCGCGAGCGCATCCTGGATGTGACGGAGCGTCTGTCCCGCCGCGAGCAGAACATCGCGCTCATCGGCATGCCGGGCTCGGGCAAGACCCGCGTGGGCGAGCAGATCGCCCAGCTCACGGGCCGCGAGCACATCGACCTCGATCGCGCCCTCGAGGAGCGCCTGGGCATGTCCTGCGCCGACTTTATCGTCGAGCGCGGCGAGACGGCCTTCCGTGAGCAGGAGACAGCGGCGCTGGCCGACATCTCCAAGCGCAGCGGTCTGGTGCTTTCCACGGGTGGCGGGGTGGTCACGCGCGACGAGAACTATCCGCTGTTGCACCAAAACAGCCAGATCGTGATGCTCAACCGCAAGCTCGACGAACTCGCCCATAAGGGGCGCCCCATCACCGCCCGCGATGGCATCGACAAGCTCGCCGAGCAGCGCATGCCGCGCTACCGCGCCTGGGCCGACCACATCATCGACTCACGCGACTGCGCCGCCAACACCGCCCGCGCCCTCCTCGACACCCTCCCGCCCGCTCTCTAAGAAAAACCACCACAAAAGGGACAGGCACCTTTGTGGTGGTTTTTCATTCCGCCTCACCGCCCGCTCAACCGCAAAGGAAGCAACCATGAAAGCACTCGTCATCAACGGGCCCAACCTCAACATGCTCGGTATTCGCGAGCCGGGCATCTACGGCAGCGACAACTACGATCGCCTGGTCCAGATCTGCCAGGAGGCAGGCGCCGCGCAGGGCTTTGACGAGGTCGAGGTCTTCCAGTCCAACCACGAGGGCAGCATCGTCGACAAGATCCAGGAGGCCTATGGCAAGGTCGACGGCATCGTCATCAACCCGGCTGCCTACACGCATACCAGCGTGGCGATCCTCGATGCCCTCAAGGCCGTCGCCATCCCGGCTGTGGAGGTCCACATTAGCGCCGTCGAAACGCGCGAGGACTTCCGCCAGGTAAGCTATGCACGCCTAGCCTGCTTCGCCACCATCACCGGCGAGGGCCTCCAGGGCTATGCCCATGCGCTGGAGCTGCTGAGGGAGCGTCTCGAAAAGTAGCCTCGCGGGCAAATCCATCAACGCGATCAACACGCTAATAATGCCAGTGCCGCCAGCAGCAACCTCGCTACTGGCGGCGCTTTATTACTGGCATATAATCGTTGCAGTCACACAACGTCTGGAGACGCGCATGTTAAGCATCCATCTGGGAGATTACCCCGGTTCCATCTACGATACCGAAACCTATTTTAGGAACTCATACTTGGACTCATGGTTCGAGGACCCCGTGGCCGCACAGATTATTAAAAGCGTGGACGGATCAGAGCTCATCGGTCCCCACAACATCATAAGCAAGCAGCTGGGCTCAATCACCCCACTCGAACTGTCCGGCGGCGTCAAGACGCTGTTGCTGGTTCGCAATCTCCCAAATATGGTGTTCAACGCATCCACCTGCGGAGACAACTGTGCCCGCTGGTTACTCAAGATCGGCAAAGAGCAGGATGTGCTGGTGACCCTTTACCACATCATGAAGTTCCCTTGGAAGCGTTTTGAGATTCGCATCGATAACGATGACCGCATCGTCAGGAACATGCAGGAGTTCGTCGGTGCTACAAATGACTTTTTGGATGTTGATGAGTAATGAAGGGGACGCATACCGTTATCGTAGAGCGTGCAAAGGTCAAATACACACTCACGTTTAAGCGCAATATTTCCTTTATACGCGGCAACAGCGGCACGGGCAAAACGACGCTTATCTCGATGATTCGCGACTACAACGACCGAGGACAGGAAAGCGGCGTTGCACTCAGGTGTGACGTGCCTTGCGAAACGCTTTCCGGCAGACGCTGGGAGCGCGAGCTATCGATCATCGAAGATTCAATCGTCTTTCTTGATGAGGGCAACGAGTTTATCTACTCGAAAGACTTTGCTAAAGCCGTTAACGGGTCGTCCAACTATTTTGTTCTGATATCTCGTCGCGACGCCAACGAACTCCCCTACAGCGTCGACGAGATCCTAAAACTGGTCAACACGACGAGCAAAGTAATTAACGGCCGTAAAAGCGACAAGCGTTTTTACTCGGTGACCAAACCGCTTTATACCCACGCGGCAAACATGCTGTATCAGGACCTTAACGTAGGTTTTGACAATCCCGATGCCGTAATTGTCGAGGATAGCAAGTCTGGCTATCAATTCTACAGCGCCCTTTGCAACCGACTGGGAATCCCCTGCTATACCGCCACCGGCGTAGCGAACCTAAAACGAACGATTCACGAATGTCCCGAGCAAAACATCCTTGCCATAGGAGACGGCGCGGCGTTTGGTCCCTACATCGAAAAGGTGCTGGGACAGCGCGTTTACAAAAACATTCGCTTGTTCCTTCCGGAATCATTTGAGTGGACGCTTTTGCGATCTGGCCTCATCCCCAACAACGACATTCCAAAAATCCTCAAGGACCCTTCGAGCTATATCGAAAGCCGCGACTACCTGAGCTGGGAGCGGTTCTTCACCGATGTGTTGGTCAAATACTCGGCAGACACTCGTTATGCTTACAAAAAGGCGAAGCTCAATGAGCAGTACCTGAAGCCGCAAGCAATGGATGCAGTCGGGAGCGTCTTACCCGAGTGTTTGAAGGCAGAATAGTGGGTCCTTATGATTATTTGGAAACCCGGTTACGCCCATGCGTTGGAGCTGCTGAAAGAGCATCTGCTAGACTAATCTTTGGGACAAATGAGCCAGTAGCGCTTGTCCCGAATCTTTAGTAACTGTTCGATTGACATACAAAGGAGCATATCCATGTCCCAGTACGATTACCTTGTCGTCGGTGCCGGCCTTTCGGGCGCCGTCTTTGCCAATGCCGCCAAGCGCGCCGGCAAGTCGGTCCTGGTCATCGATCGCCGCGATCACATCGCCGGCAACATCTACACCGAGGACGTCGAGGGCATCCAGGTCCACCGCTACGGTGCGCACATCTTCCACACCTCCATGAAGGACGTCTGGGACTACGTCAACCGCTTCGCCGAGTTCAACAACTACGTCAACTCGCCAGTCGCCAACTTCCACGGCAACATGTACAACATGCCCTTCAATATGAACACCTTCGCCAAGATGTGGCCGGGCGTCGTCACGCCGGCAGACGCCAAGGCCAAGATCGCCGAGCAGGTGGCCGCCGAGAACATCGGCGAGCCGCAGAACCTCGAGGAGCAGGCGCTGTCGCTCGTCGGCCGCGACATCTTCGAGACGCTCGTAAAGGGCTACACCGAGAAGCAGTGGGGCCGTGATTGCCGCGACCTGCCCGCGAGCATCATCAAACGCCTCCCCTGCCGCTTTACCTACGACAACAACTACTTCAACGACCGCTACCAGGGCATCCCCATGGGCGGCTACACCAAGATGGTCGCCAACATGCTCGAGGGCGTCGAGGTGCGCTGCGGCGTGGAGTACAAGGAGCTGATCGCCGCCGAGCCCGATATCGCCGCCAAGACGATCTACTGCGGCCCCATCGACGCGTTCTACGACTTTAAGCTGGGCACGCTCGAGTACCGCAGCCTGCGCTTTGAGAGCGAGACGCTCGACGAGCAGGACCACCAGGGCGTGGCCGTGGTCAACTACACCGAGCGAGAGATCCCCTACACGCGCATCATCGAGCACAAGCACTTTGAGTTTGGCACGCAGGACAAGACCGTTATCACACGCGAGTACCCGGCGGACTGGAAGCCCGGCGACGAGCCCTACTACCCCATCAACGACGCCAAGAACGAGGCCCTGTACAAGCAGTACGAGGAGCTGGCGGCGCAGGAGGGCGACGTGATCTTTGCCGGTCGCCTGGGCGGTTACAAGTACTACGACATGGACAAGGCCATCGCCGCAGCCTTCGAGCTCGTCCGCAACGAGCTGGGCGTGGAGCCGACGGAGGCGTAGGGAGCTCAACGACTCGAGGCCGACAACCAGATTCGCAAGAAGTAGAAAGCCCGGTGCAGCATCAATCTGAACTGCGCCCCAAATCTTGGACGCCCTAAATAGCGACTAGGCCGCAAGGGCCT
>UQJV01000001.1 GCA_900541475.1 uncultured Collinsella sp. | reverse complement strand
ACGGCGGGCGGCCTAGTTTTTAGCGTCGATGTACGGGCGAGTGTGCCGACTACGGGCGTTCCATATTGGGGACGATGCTCCCCTCGGTCACCGCATGCACGGCAAGGCGCATGATGTTGTCGTAACCGGTCTTGCTCAGGATCTCGGATATGCGGCGCTTGATGGTGCCTTCGCTCATAAACAGTTCGGCCGCGATCTCGCGGCGGCTCTTGCCTTCGCAGGCGAGACGCAGGATTGAAAGCTCAACGTCGTCGAGGGCCGTCGTGCCCGAAAAGATGCTCTCGGGCGGCTTGGGAAACGTGCAGTAACCCGCCAGCGTGGAGCGCATCACGGCGAACAGCTCATCGATGCCGACGTTCTTGTACACAAAGCTATCGACGCCGGCCTCGCGCGCCTGGTCGACAAAGGTGATCTCGGGCATGCCGGTCATGATGATGACGCGACATTCGGGCAGCTCCTCTTTAATGCGTGCCGCCGCCACGATGCCGTTGGAGTCATGCTCGGTGCACACGTCCATCAGTACCATGTCTGGGCGCTCCTTAAGCACGACGTCGAGAGCCTCGGATGCATCGGCGATCGCGGCGACAACGGTCATATCGGGCTGATCGCCAACGGAGCGAGCCAAGCTCTCGCGCAGGATGGCCTGGTCTTCGACTATAAGGACGCGGATCATGAGCTTCTCCTTTGGACCGTGGCGTCGGGGCTCAGTGGGATGGACACCGCAAGCGTAAAGGGCGGGGCGGCGTGGACTTCCAGGCTGCCGCCCAGATCTTGTGCGACATGCCTCATACCTGGGATACCCGTTCCCTCGCGATACGATACGGGGGCAGGGGACCCATCGTTGGAAATCGTCATGCGCGCGACGGCATCGCCGTCCCGCCCCTCCTGCCACAGGCGCACATGGACCCGGTGGGCCTGCGCATGCTTGGTGGCATTGGTCGAGGCCTCGCGGATAATCTGCAAAAAGGCCGCGGCGACGCGCACGTCGTCGGGGAGCGATCCCTCAACATCAATCTGCACGCTCACCAAGCCAAAAGCGTGGACGATATCGCCCAGCTGCTCTGCCGGCTCGCTGGCGCCGCCACTGCGTAGGTCGGCGGTGATCGAGCGCAGCAACGGGTCAATTTGCTCGAGCGATTCGTCGTCCAGGCGCCCCTCTTCCAGATAGCGATGGAGAATGGACAGGCGCTGCCCAATCACGTCGTGCACGCGGGCACGCATACGCAGGTATGCCGCATTGTCGGCAACTTTTTTAACCTCTTCGATCTGCGCCTGGAGTTCCTGGCCCGCAAGCTCAAGCAGGTGGTTGGCTTGTGCCAGGCGGTCGTGGGCATGCGCATACTCCGTCACGTCCAGGCCGATAATGCGCTCAAAGAGGCGGCCCGAAACCATAACGTCGTCGTGCACAAATAGGCGAATCTCGGCGGGAGAAATCTCGATCACCGCACGAGCCTCACCAAAGCGGTCCAGATTAATCCACACACGGTTTCTACTGCTTTCAGGCATTTGCATGCTAAGTTTGCGCAGGTCGTTCCACGTGCTGCTCATGTCGCCCAGATCGGTGGGCATATGGAGCTCTACGAGGTTTTTGCGCATGCAGCGGTTCATGAGCAGCGGACGGCCCCTCGGGTCTAGATACAGGATGCCCACGGGAATCACGTTGATGGTCTCGATCGTCGAGAACATGGTGATATCCTCCTGGCGGTTACGGACGTCCATCAAGAGCGCCGCGATGGAGCGGAACAGGAAGAACGCCCCCTCCGTGATAAGGACAACGGTCCACGCCGAGCCCATGGCAAAAACCACCGGTGGTGTAACGGCGACAACAAGCAACAGTTCGGCCAGCATGACGAGGCGACGATAGTGCACCATAAGTACCACGCCATAGGCAAAGATTGCGGCATTGAGCCACAACGCTCCGCCCATTGCCCTGGCGCAAACGTCAAGCGGCGCCACCAGATACGAGCCAGACGACGCGAATAAGATGAGCGCCGAAACCACCAGGTGAAGCACAAGGCTCGCCTCGTAGGCGCAAATCACCTTACGGTTATAGGGCGAGCGGCGCGATGCGATGAGCGGGACGTGGATCGTCTGCAGGCACGCGGCCAGGGCAAAGACAACATCGAGCGCAACGATTTGGGGAAGAATGAGCGAAATCTGCATCGTCACTCACCCGCCCTCGGCATCAAGACAATCATGTGCAGCTGGCCGGGCTCGCCCTCAAGGCGGTATGCCACGTTGCGCCCTTGCAGAGCGCTTTCGAGCTCTTGCGCAGCGAGCGTCTGCGAAAGATCTTCATCATCGTTGGAAAAAAGCGTGGCGCGCAGCTCGACACTGCATCGGTCATGGTCGCCCAAGTGATACATAAGCGCCGGATGGTCGGTGGTGTAGGCAAAAAACGCAAAGTCATACACGCAGTCGTACAGGGCGCTTACCGTACTGGCGTGCAACGGGCGCCGTATGGCGATAATCGAGGCGCAATCGATATCGATGGTGCGCAGGTCGCTTGCGAGCTCGTTGGCAATGAGCTGAATGCGGTCGCGATCAAAACCGCTCTCCCCGTGCTGTGCCAACGTGAGCGACCCCTTGCGCTTGCAATAGGCGACGAGCATCTTGGCGCGCTGCAGCATGCGGTAGCGCTCGTGCGAAGACGCTTCGTCGGTCAACGGCGGCAGCGAGCTCAGCAGGTCGTACATCCCTTCGAGCGCGCGGGCAAGCGCTTGGTCCACATCTTGGACCAGCAAGGTCTCGGCCTCTTGATCTGCCAAATGCGTCTTAAGGTCGTAGTCGGCGGCGAGCAGCTCGTTTTGACGCTGCAGCTCCATGCGACGATGTGCCAGTTCACGGTTAAGCTCGTTGAGCTCCGACACGTCTTGGGCAAGCAGCGCCGATCCACCCAGCAGCGGAAAGGCACGGTACATCACATTGGGATCGGACGCCACGGCAAAGGCATGGGCGCGGCCGTGCTCCTGGGTCCGCAACTCCTCGCGCACGCCTACCGGCATTGGCTTTGACACCGGCGTGGCATAGACCTCCTGCAGGTCGCGCGTTAGGACTTTGAGGTCGAGCGGCAAGGTGTCGAAGATGCCGGCGATGTCGTGATACGACGGAATGACACCGCAATCGAGACAGATTTCCATCGCCACCACGCACAGGACGCAATAGACGAGCGAAAAGTTGAGCCTCCATGCCCAGGGCACGCGCAACGCATACGAGACGGCAAAGAATGCGCCACCCAGCAGTACGAGCGCCGCCGTGCCCGAGAAACGCTGGATGCGAAAGGACGAGGACCGACCAACCAGGATAAAAAAGGCCACGAAGTCGAAGACCGTCCACACGAGAACGACAAAATAACCCCAGCCGTACGTGTAATCGTTACTCCAGGTGTCGCTTGTACGGTCAAAGCGGAAGACCTGCTGATGAAAATCGTTGGTGAGCACAAATCCGATAAGCAGGATGGCCGCAATCCACAGCGCAGCGCAGTAGCGGCGACCCAGGCGGTGTTGCTCCAGGCCCGCAAGGCGCAGGCCGCAGAGCTGGTAGAGCAGCGGAATGAGCGTCATGGGCACGTAGTACAGGTACCACAGCACGGTGGCATAGAACGGCGTGAACGACTTGTACTTGAGAATGACTTCGATCATCCACAAGGCGCAGATGGTGGCGATGGCCACAAGGCGGCGACGCAACACATAGTCCAAACAGCGCAGATAGACCGATACGCCCCAGATCGAAAATACAATTGCGGCGACAAGCAGCGGGAGAGAGCTCGAATGGGCGAGCGCATCCACGACCTCTTCGGACACCTTGCTATAGGCGGGCACGGCGTTAGAAAGTTTGGGGTCGAAGGCGAACAGCGCCGGCAAGACCGCCAAAAGCATGAGGAACAGCGCGGTGATGGCGCCGGCGATAGCAAAGACGCGGTGGCGGTACACCTGATGTGTTATGCCAACAAGGAATCGCGGCATGGCGAAGAGCCTGCCACCCCTGGGATCCGCAACCGGCGCGGTCCGGGCGGCCGCGTGGCCGATATGTCGCTCGCGGGTACCCATAGTCCCTTTAGTGTACCGACAGATGGGTCGAAAAAGCGGGCCGCATGTCCCAAAATCCGCAGACGGCAAGGCGCCCGGAGAGCACATACTCGCCGGGCGCCTTGATTAGGAGACTATGAGGATGAGCCCGCGAAATTCACAGCGGTCAGGCCCGTCCCCTAAGGGCCTGAGGTGCTCAAGATTGGGAGCGACAAGCCCGACGAAGCGTACTTAGGTACGCGAGGAGGGTTGGAGCCCCAAGGTTGAGCGCCTCAGTGCCCTTAGGACAGGTCCTCACCGTTCGTTTCGATGACATGCTTGTACCAGTCGAAGCTCTTCTTTTTGGAACGCTTGAGGGTACCGTTGCCCGCATCGTCGCGATCCACATAGATAAAGCCGTAGCGCTTGGACATCTCGCCCGTGCCGGCAGACACCAGGTCGATCGGGCCCCAGGTGGTGTAGCCCAGCAGGTCAACGCCGTCCTCGGTCACCGCGTCGCGCATGGTCTGGATGTGCTGACGCAGGTAGTCGATACGGTAGTCGTCGTTGATGGAGCCATCCTCCTCGACAACATCCTTGGCGCCCAGACCGTTCTCGACCACAAACAGCGGCTTCTGATAACGGTCGTACAGGTCGTTAAGGGTGATGCGGAAGCCCAGCGGATCGATGGCCCAGCCCCACTGGCTCTCCTGCAGGTAGGGATTCTTGGCGCCGGCAAAGGCGTTGCCCTGGGTGCGCTCGACATCGGGGTTATCGGCACCGGCAGAGCAGCGGGTGCTGTAGTAGCTAAAGCTGATGAAGTCGACGGTGTTGGCGGCCAGAATCTCGCGGTCCTCGTCGGTCATGCCCACATCGATGCCTAGACGCTCGAGCTTCTTGACGGCATAGGCCGGGTAGTAGCCGCGGCTCTGGACGTCGACGAAGAAGTAGTTGTCTTGGTTATCGAGCTGCGCCTGGCGTACATCGCCCGGACGGCAGCTGTAGGGGTAGTAGCTACCTGCGGCGAGCATGCAGCCGATCTTGATCTCGGGGTCGATCTCGTGAGCAATCTTGGTTGCCCAAGCGCTGGCGACGAGCTCGTTGTGGGCGGCCAGGTACTCGACGGCCTCCTTGTTCTCGCCCTCCTCAAAGACCAGGCCGGCACCCATAAACGGCAGGTGCAAGATCATATTGATCTCGTTAAAGGTGAGCCAGTACTTCACCAGGCCCTTGTAGCGGGTAAAGATCGTGGTCGCGAGATTCTTGTAGAAGTCGATGAGCTTGCGGTTGCGCCAGCCGCCGTACTCCTTGATGAGGTGAATCGGGCAGTCAAAGTGCGTGATAGTCACGAGCGGCTCGATGCCGTGCGCCTGGCACTCGCGGAACACATCCTCGTAGAAGGCCAGGCCAGCCTCGTTGGGCTCGGTCTCGTCGCCGTTGGGGAAGATGCGGGTCCAAGCCAGGCTCATACGGAAGGTCTTAAAGCCCATCTCGGCAAAGAGAGCGATGTCCTCCTTGTAATGGTGGTAGAAATCGATGCCGGTCTGCGCGGGATAGTAATAGCCGTCCTCGAAGTCGAGCATCTTACGCTGGCCGGAGACCACCGCATAGCGCTCGGGGCCGTGCGGAGCCACGTCCACGTTGGCAAGGCCGCGGCCGTCCACGTTGTAGGCGCCCTCGCACTGGTTGGCAGCCGTCGCGCCGCCCCACAGGAAGTCATTACGGAAAGCCATGCATCAATCCTTTCGCACGCTGTTGTCATAGGCTCAGTATCCCTGCAAACAACGCGTCGCTCAACGGCAACGGCGCAGGCCGATACTTCTTTTCGCGTGCAGGCGCCCGGCAACCACCCCGTCTGACACTTTTTGATACCCACCTGCCCCAGCCACCGCAAAGGGGACAGTCACCTTTGTGATGGCTGGGGCCCGTTTGTCTCGATCTGTAACAGTTAGGCCGCCAAAACCGGGCCCGGTGTTACAGATTGAGATTGTTCGGGCGGCCCTCTACGGTTTGTCTCGATCTATAACAGGTAGAGGCGATTTAGCCCGCTAGGTGTTACAGATTGAGACAGAAGATTCTAGTCGCAGGCGATGTCGAGGTTCTTTCCGATGAGGCCCACGTAGCCGCCTTCGGCTGCCTTGGGGCTGTCAGCATGGCAGAGGACCCACTTGTCGGCCTTCCAGTAGCAGTAGCTGTCACCGGCGGCAGGCATGTCGGTTGCGGCCTCGGGGCGCGGACCGTTGGTACCGGCGGGCAGCGCCACCATCACCTGGAAGCCGCTTTCATCGACCATGCACGGCGTGTAGTGGAGCGTGGTGTTGAAGACCTCGACAACCTTGCCCGCCGGCACGCGGAACGCCTTGACCTGAGCGGTATCGAGCTTTCCGTCCTCGATCTCCCAGCGATGCGCCACGAGCAGGATAAAGTCGCGGGCGCCCAGGTTAAACTCACTCGCGCGGTGATACTCCAGACAGTTGAGTCGTGTGTTGTGGCCGTTGCACCAGCCGAGCTGGAAGGGGCGGCCGCCGTACATGAGCAGGCCGAGCGTGTCGGCGCCCTCAACCTGCTCGAGCTCGGGCGCGGAGGCCACGTATTTGCTGCCCTCGGGGATGGGCGTAGCCGCGAGTGCCTCGACGAGTGGAGCGGTCAGGCTGGACGGAACGTCATCCCACACGCGGCCATAGGACTTGAACTCGGGATCAGAGACAGAGTAGATATGCATGTTCACTCCTGTTCGTAAATGTGACTATACGAACATTCTAGAACAAACATGAGCGATTTTGAACGCTCGTCCTGACCACTCAACAAAAAGGCGCCCCCGCATAAGCGAAGGCGCCCAATCCATGCGTTTTAGGCGATAAAGCCCTTACGCCTGCTGATAATGCAGGTGCTTCTCGTCGATATCGGCCAGGTCGCGGTCGAGGTAGCGGCGTGCGAGCCAGTTTGCCATGGGGAGGTTCTGGTCCAGATAGTTACCGCACTCCTCGGGAGCGGCACCGGGGACATCGCCCTCAAAGCCGGCGACAAACTCGAACAGCTCACGCACGAGCGGTAAGATCTCCTCGCTCGTCACCTCGCCAAACACGACCAGGTAAAAGCCCGTGCGGCAGCCCATAGGGCCAAAGTAGACAATACGACTCGACCACTCGGCATGGTTGCGAAGGAACGTCGCGCCCAGGTGCTCGATGGTGTGGCACTCGGCCGTATTCATGACCGGTTCCGTGTTGGGCGTGGTCAAGCGCAGGTCAAAGGTGGTGACGGCGGCGCCGGTCGCCGGATCGCGGTCGACGCGGCTCACATAGACGCCGGGCTCAAGCAGCAGATGGTCAACGGAAAAGCTCGCGATGCGCTCCATGGCAGATCCTCTCGATAGTCAAATTGGGACGGGCTCTTTTAGCTGGTTCGAATGGTCGCACCAATCATACCAGTCAAAAAAGCCCCGTCCCAAATTGACTACCTGGGACGAGGACCAATGATTTTTTAATCTCCGTCCCAGAAAAACCATTCTAGGCTGTGTAGGCAATCGTTGATTTCACGGCGTGGCGCCAGCCGGCGATCTTTTTAGCGCGCTCGTCGGCGGGCATCGACGGCTCCACGATGCCGCGGGCGCCGTAGACGTCGACGACACCGCGCGTGTACATGCCCAGCGCAATGCCGCAGGCCCAGGCCGCGCCCAGGCCGCTCATCTCGTCATTGCTCGCGATGCGGATGGGCGAGCCAACCAAGTCGCTCTCAAACTGCATCAGGTACGCGTCGCGCGTGGGACCGCCGTCAACGCGAAGCTCGGCAAGTGCCGCGCCAGAATCCTCGACCATTGCGTCAATTACGTCAAAGATTTGATAGGCAATCGATTCGTCTGCAGCTTTTACGAACTCCGCGCGACCCGTGGTACGCGTCATGCCAAATACGCAGCCCTCGGCGTCACTCGCCCAGTGCGGCGCGCCCAAACCGGTAAACGCCGGCACAAAGTAGACGCGGCTCGCCGGATTGGCAGCGTAGCACAGGTCGGTAACTTCCTCGGGGTTATTGATGAGCTCCAGATCGTCGCGCAGCCACGTCTTGACAGCACCGGCGTAGCTCACGTTGCCCTCGAGCACGTACTCGGTCACGCCGTCCATACGCCATGCGAGCGAGCTCGAAAGCCCGTGCGAGCTGGCAACGAACTCGTCGCCGACGTTCATCATGACCGAGCTGCCGGTGCCATAGGTCGCCTTAGCCATACCGCGGCTGTGGCAGCCCTGCGCGAACAAGGCCGCGTGGCTGTCGCCCAGCACGCCGTGAATGGGCACGGGCGCTGGCAAAAAGCCGCCCAGATCCGTCGTGCCGAACAGGCCATCGGAATCGGTCACCTGTGGCAGACAGGCCACGTCGACGCCAAAGGCCTCGCACACTGGCTCGCTCCAGCAGCCACGGCGCAGGTCAAAGAGCTGCGTGCGGCTGGCGTTGGACCAGTCGCAGCGGAACTCTGCGCCGCCCGTGAGCGTCCAGACCACCCAGGCATCGATGGTGCCCAGGCACAGTTCGCCAGCCGCCGCGGCCTCGGCAGCAGCGGGAACGTTCGCGAGGATCCAAGCCATCTTACCCGCCGGGTAGTAGGGCGAGAGCACCAGGCCCGTCGTGTCACGCACCAGCTCGGCCACACCCTCGCGCGCGGCCAGCTTGTCGCACAGCTCGCGGGCGCGGGCGCACTGCCACACCACGGCGTCGCACAGCGGCTCGCCCGTCGTGCGGTTCCAGGCAACGGTGGTCTCGCGCTGGTTGGAGATGCCGATGCCGGCGACGTCGGCCGGATCGACCCCGGTCTCCTCCACCACGGCACGTGCCACGGCCAGCACATTGGTGGCAATCTCGGCCGGATCATGGCTCACCCAGCCGGCCTCGTTGACAATCTGGCGATGCGAACGGTCGGCACGATGAATCAAATGGCCGCCCTCGTCTACCAGCAGCGCCTTGGTGCCCTGCGTGGATTGATCGATTCCGATGATGTAGCGGCCCATGGCCACCCCTTTCAAAACGAATGTGACAAAGGGACGGTCCCTTTGTCACATTCCAATTACTCTACGGGCAGGAATTCGGCAACGGTCTTGGCGATTCCGACACCCGTCAGGCCGTAGTGTGCAAAGACCTCGGGGCTCGTGCCGGTGATGACCGGCGCGTCGGGCAGGGAGAGGCACTTGACCGGGCGCGGGCAATGCTCACCCACCACCTGCGCGACCATAGAGCCCAGACCGCCGAAGGGGCTGTGCTCCTCGACGGTCACGACGGCGCGCGTGGCACCGGCGGCCTCAATCACGGCCTCGGCGTCGAGCGGCTTGACGCAGTACATGTCGAGTACCGTTGCCGAGATGCCCTGCTCGGCCAGCAGGTCGGCAGCGTCCACGGCATGGCGGACCATCTCGCCGGTAGCGACGAGCGTTACATCGGTGCCGCGGCGTACCCAGGTGGCGCGATCCATCTGGAACGGGCACTCGTCCTCGGTGTACACGTCCTCGACCGGGTTGCGGCCCACGCGGATGTAGGCCGGTTTGTTATCGGCGACCAGGGCCCGCACGAGCTCGGCGGTCTGGAAGCGGTCGCTCGGCAGATACACGCGCATGTTGGGAATCGCGCTCATGGCGGCGATATCCTGCGCGGAGTGATGGCTCATGCCCAAAGCGCCGTAGGACACGCCGCCCGAGATGCCGATGAGCTTGACGTTGGTGTTGGAGTACGAAACGTCGACCTTGCACTGCTCATACGAGCGCGTGGTCACAAAGGACGCCGGCGAGGCGGCCCAGGCCTTCTTGCCGCACGAAGCCATACCGGCAGCGATGCTCACCAGGTCCTGCTCGGCAATGCCGACCTCGACGGACTGCTGGGGATACTGATCAAAGAACGGCGTGAGCGATGCGGAGCCGCGGGAGTCGGAGCACAGGACGACGATATCCTTATCGGTCTTCGCGGCCTCGAGCAGCGTGTCGCAGATAACCTTGCGATTGGCGATCTTGTTAGCCATTGATGGCCTCCTTATGGGCAGCGAAATCGGCGATGATCTGGGCATATTCCTCATCATTGGGCAGGTGATGATGCCAGGCGGCCTTGTCCTCCATAACAGGCGAGCCATAGCCCTTCACCGTGTTGAGGATGATGACCGTGGGCTTGCCGCAGGTCTCGGCCGCAAGCGTCAGCGCGGCGTCGATGGCCCGGACGTCGTTGCCCGGAATGGAGAGCACGTTCCATCCGAAGGCTGCCCAGCGCTCCTCCTGCGAGTCCTGCTTCATGACGTCCTCGGTGCTACCGCTGATCTGCAGGCGGTTGCGGTCCACGAGCGCGCACAGGTTATCGAGCTGGTAGTTGCCGCCGCTCATGGCGCCCTCCCAGACCGAGCCCTCGGCAAGCTCGCCGTCGCCCATGATGGTATAGACGCGATAGTCGCGGCCGTCCATCTTGCCGGCGAGCGCCATGCCCACGGCCACGGGCAGGCCGTGACCCAGCGAGCCCGAGTTCATCTCGATGCCCTTGAGCTTGTTGTTGGGGTGACCGATGTAGGGGCTGCCGAACTTGGAGAAGCGGGCCTTGACGTCATCGAGATCCAGATAGCCCTCGTGGCAGAGCACCGCATAGTAGGCCTCCATTGCGTGGCCCTTGGAGAGCACGAAGCGATCGCGGTTGGGATCGTCGACGGTCTCGGGCGAAATGTTGAGGTGGTTGGCATAGAGGGTCATGAGGGCGTCAATCACCGACATGTCGCCGCCGATGTGGCCGCCGGCGCCAGCCATGATGATATCGACGCAATCGCGGCGAAGGTCCCAACGCAGGGACTCAAGCTCTTCGATAGTTGCCATTTCTACTCTCCTCGCAGGTAGGCTTTGACGTCTTCTTCAATCGGGTCGTATAAGTCGGGGGCAATGCCGATGTACTTGCACGCCTCGTAGAGCACCGGCACCACGTTGGCGTGAATGGCGACGCAGTGGTGGATGTAGGGACCCTCGACGATCTTGGCCTCGAGGCGCTTGAGGTTGTCGACCTCGACCCACAGGTAGGTGCCCATGCCGGCCGGGCCGTCGATGCCGCGGGCGTTGCCCAGTAGCAGCGAGTACTCGCCGTTGTCACCGTCAAAGCGGGCAAGGGTGAGGTCGCCGTGCTTGGCCTCGGCCGTCAGCGCGCCGGGGTGATCGAAAGCCAGCGGGTAGGTGAGCTTGGGCTTGACGGCCGCGCAGCTGCAGGGCCAGGGGCCGCAATGCTGCAGCAGCTCGCCGTTCTCGTTATCGGGATGGCGCACGGTCCAGTCGGCGAACATGCCGCGGTGACGGCCCAGGTCGGCGGCCTCGACCATCAGCGCGGTGATGGCGCCGTGGATATCGGTCTCGCATACGATAGGAATGCCCATCTCGTTGAGGATGGCGTTGGCGGCGCAGGGCATAATGCCCAGCTCGTCCTGCAGAGCGTTCCAGCACTGAATGGCACCGGCGTTGCAGCCATACTTCTCGACCAAGCGCTTCATGGCGATGGCAAGACCGGCGACCGCAGGGACCTTGTCCTCGGGGATGCAGATCTCAAAGCTGTCGTTGATGTGGGCAAGCATGGCGGCCATGGCCTGCTCGTCGGCCTGGGCGTCGCGCACAGCCTGGACAAGTTCGGTCATGGGGATAGGCGAAAGCTGGATGTTGAACTTCTCGAGCAGCTCGCCCTCGTTGCACATGGTCGACCAGAAGTCGAATGGACGGGTGGCCATCTGCAGGATGCGGGTGTGCTTGAAGGTCTTGACCACGTTGCAAACGGCCAAAAAGTCCCAAACGCCGCGCTCGAACTCGGGGTCGGTCAGGCGGCAGTTGGTCATGTAGGTGAAGGGAACCTGGAAGCGGCGCAGGACCTTGCCGGTGGCGAACAGACCGCACTGGCTATCGCGCAGGCGCGTGCCGTCGGGCTCGGGGCGCTCGTCGCGCGGGCCCCACAGCAGCACGGGCAGGCCGAGCTCGCGGGCAAGGCGAGCGCAAACGTACTCGGTGCCAAAGTTGGCGTGGCACAGCATAATGCCATCGACGCCCTCGGCGCGGAATTTCTTGACGATAGGCTCAATGTGGCTGTCGTCGAACAGCAGGCCCTCGTCATTGATGTCGTCGATATCCACGATGTCGACGCCGATCTCGCGCAGGCGATCAGCCGTCAGGCCGCGATACTTGATTGCGTCCGGCGCGCTAAAGATGCTGCGGCGCGTGGGCACAAAGCCGAGCTTGATCTTGTCCATGTACGTCCTCCCCTAATCACATGTTCAGTAAACAGACGCATGTTTCGTTTTGTTCTGTTTACTAAATGTTTTACTCTTTTGTTTAATAGTCTAGCGCGAAAGTCCCGTAAACGGTAGAGAAATCAGCCTAAACGGTATGTAAACAAACTGAACATACAAGGGAAACAAAAAGAGGGCCCCGAAGGACCCTCTCTTAGTAGCGTTAGATATGGCTGCCTTAGCGAGCTTTGCCGCCCTGCGCCCCGGCGTTTTCTTCGCCTAGATCTCGCACACGCTCTGGCGCTCGACAAAGTAGGTCGACACGGCCGTCTTGCAGGTATAGCTCTTGGGGTTGCGGATGTTGCCCACCAGGCGACGCACCGCGATCTCGCCCACCTCGTGCTTGGGAACATGCACCGTGGTGAGCGGCGGGTTGGAGAAGGCGCCCAAAGACAGGTCGTCAAAGCCGATGATCGAGACATCCTCGGGCACGCGAATACCGTGCTCGTTGAACGCGCGCATGGCGCCCACGGCGAGCACGTCGTTCTCGGCAAAGAAAGCCGTCGGCAGATCGTCGCGCGAGACGTTGTCGAGCCACACGCCCATGTCGCGATAGGCACCCTCGAGCGTGGTGCCCAACGTGACACGCCATGCCGGATTGGCCTCGAGGCCCGCGTCCTCAAGCGCTTGGCGATAGCCGCGCTCGCGGTCCTTAAAGTTGCGGATCCGAAGGTCGCCCGCCAGATAGCCGATTTGCCTGTGGCCTTTCTCGATAAGGTAATCCACGGCACGCAGCACCGAATCGGTGTTGGCGATGACTACGGCATCGAAGTACTGGCGATCGCTCCAGCCGTCGAGCACAATCAGGTGGGCGGCAGCGTCGGCGAACAGGGCGTAGTCCTCCTCGCCCAGCTCGGTACCCATCAGCACGATGGCGGCCGACGGGTCGGCGATCAGGCCCTCGACCTGCGGGCGCACGGCGTCCAGGTCGCTAAAGTCGAGCGAGACAAAGCTCGTGCTCATGCCGTGGCGACGCGCCTGGCGCTCCACGCCCTCGATGACCGCGGGATGGAAGGTGCTCTCGTCCAGGATGGCGCCCGTCTTGCGCGCAAGCACAAACTGGATGCTCTCGAGCTGCGTCGACTGCTGATAGCCAAGCGACTGCGCGCACTCCAGGATGACCTTGGCGGTCTCCTCGCTCACGCTGCGCTTGCGGTTGAGCGCGTTGGACACGGTTGCGGGCGAAAAGCCGGTAATGCGGCTGATCTCGCGGACGCTTGCTTTAGCCATCGTTCCCCCTAGCATCGGTCGCGGCCGAGCATCGTGGCTTGACCGCCCCGTGGCTCGGCAACTAAACGACCGCAAATTCAATCTAAACAGAATAGTAAATGTTTAATAGCTAGTTTAGCCTGTTGTCAAGCGAAGTGGCACGACTATTCCCCCAACGGGCGCATTTGTCCATCTTAACGTTATTACGCAAGGTCTTCGCCATTGCTTGCTATTACGCGTCGGTACCATTCGAAGCTTTTCTTTTTACGTCTCTCAAACGAGCCCGCACCGCTATCGTCTCGATCGACATAGATAAACCCGTAGCGCTTACGCATCTGTCCTGTGGCGACCGAAACCAAATCGATCGGGCCCCAACAGGTATATCCCATGAGTTCCACCCCGTCGAGCTCGACGGTCTCCCTCATCGCCTCGATGTGGGCCCGCAGGTATTCAACTCGATAGTCGTCTTCTATTTCACCCGAATCTTCCGGCACATCAGGAGCACCCAAACCGTTTTCGACGATGAACAGCGGCTTTTGATAGCGATCCCAGATTTCATTCATGGTGACGCGCAGCCCTTTGGGGTCGATAAACCTCCCCCAAGGCTCCTGTTTTAGATACGGATTAGGCGCCGAGCGAAGAAGGTTCGAATCGAACTGACCTTCCGCATGCGCTTTTGCGACGCGCGTCGAGTAATACGAAAACGAGACGAAATCGACCAGGTTTGCAGCCAGTACTTCGCGGTCATCATCCCGATAGGGCACCTCAAAACCATGGCGGGCGTATTCCTTGAGAACATAGCTCGGGTACGCACCGCGCACCTGGACGTCGGTAAACATGTAATGGCTGCGATTCTCAGCCTGCGCAGCCAGCACATCGTCCGGATCACATGTAGCCGGATAGAAGACACCTGCGTTGAGCATGCAACCGATCTTCGCCCCAGGGCACAGTTCATGACACGCCCCGACCGCACGGGCGCTCGCAACCAATACATGGTGCACGGCCGTGTGAACCGTTGCATAGCGATTCTCCCCTTGCTCGAAGATGATCCCCGCCGCCATAAAGCACGCCTGCGTCATGATGTTGATCTCGTTAAAGGTCAGCCAATAATTGACCAATCCCCGATAGCGCTCGAACACGGTACGCGAATATCGCTCGAACAGGTCGACCAACCTGCGATCGCGCCATCCGCCATACGCATCGACGAGATGCATGGGGACATCATAGTGGTTGAGCGTCACCAAAGGCTCAATGTCATGCGCGCGACACGTCCTAAAAACATCCTCATAAAAGGCAAGGCCTTCTTCATTGGGCTCGGCTTCGTCTCCTTTGGGAAAAATGCGGCTCCAGGCGATTGATAAGCGCAGGCATTTAAAACCCATCTGGGCAAACAGTTCAATATCCTGCTTGTACCTATGGTAAAAATCAATGCCCTTGCGAGCGGGATAGAAGCTGTCGGGTGCCAACGCACGCGGATCAAGGTCTCCCCGCATGACGTCCATGCGTTGATCGCCAAACGGCAGCATGTCGGAATTGGCTAAACCGCGACCGCCTTCGTTCCATCCTCCCTCGCACTGGTTTGCAGCCAGAGCCCCGCCCCATAAAAAATCTTCTCTAAACATTATGGTGTCGTCCTTTCTATCAAATTCCCGGCCCACACTGTCGAACGCAACGGACTCGGCAAGTGCCGCGCAACAGCACAGTACCGTTGCGCGGCCAAGGGGTCGGACCGCGCAACGGCTGGGGAGCATATTTGTGTAGTAGCCTCTTATGCCTCGACGGATTCAACGGCCTCAGAATCGCCGCTCTTGGACTTCAACGGCATCTTCTCCTGTCCTTCAAATCCAAAAATCATCGCCAACGCAAACGTCACGGCACCGCCAGCAAGACACCCGATGGTGCCAGGGATGATATCCTGAGCAAACATGAGCACGTTCATCCATGGGAAACCAACGCCAGTGAAGATATAAACGTTGGCATGAAGAAGGCTTACCAGCAGACCACCGACAGCACCACCAATCATGTTCCAGGCAAGAGCCTTCTTGTCGCGAAACAGGATGCCGTAGATGATGGGCTCACTCACGCGACCGAAGGCATAGGTGATGAACAAGTTCCAGCCCGTGGCTCGACTCTCCTTGTCCTTAGCGCGCAGGCCATAGGCGAGCGCGATGGCAAGCGTGGTGTAGGCTACAACCGCGGTGCCGGGGTATAAGATGGCGTCGTAACCGTTCTGGAGCGCGGCGGGCAATATGGCGGTATAGATCGGCACGTGCATGCCGGTGGCGATGATCAGATTCCAGAATGCGCCGATAACCGCGGTCGCAGCGGGACCGGCAACAGAGGCGAGCCAAATGATGAAATCGGCCACAAGGCCCATGACAAATTGGACGGCAGGGCCGCAGAGGCACAGCGCGACCGGCAACATCACGAGCACCGTACCCACGGGTACGATCAGAATGCGCAACATATCAGGCGAGATCTTCTTAAAGAAGCGCTCAACATAGGACTGGGCCCAGGTGATCAAGATGACCGGAAGAACAGCCTGGGTGTAGTTGACGAGCTGCATGGGGATGCCGAAGACGCTGAAAGGCTTTCCGTCCTCAACAATAGCGAGCATGTCGGGATAAATCATCACAACAGCGATGAGCAGTGCCAGCACAGGACTCGTTTTGAACTTCTTAGCCGAGCTATAGGCGGCAAACACCGGGAAGTAGTAATACGCCGCATCGCCCACCAGGGAAAGGATCCGATACAGGTCGCTCGTTTCGGACATAAAACCGGCGCCTTCGGGCCCAAACAGAATAACGAGCATCTTGAAGATACCGGCGACACAAAAGATCGGAAGGATCGGGGTGATAGCGCCGCTCACGGCATCGAGCAGCTGATTGAAGAGGTGCTTGGGCGCCAAGCGCTCCTTCCAGCTAAGCTGAGGGCCATCGAGTTCCTCGTCAATCGATACCGTGACCTCGAATCCGCCCTGCTTACAAACCTCGTCGTAGACCTTGTCGACCGTGGGCCCGACCACCAGCTGCACCTGCCCTCCGGCGTGCACGACGCTGATGATAGACGAGATGTCCTCAAGCTTCTCATCATTCGAGAGGCTTTCATCCTTGAGGTTGAAGCGCAGGCGCGTCATGCAATGCGTAACCGAAGCCACGTTTTCCGCCCCGCCCACAGTGGAGAGAATCTGCTCTGCCACCTTTTTGTAATTTGCCATCATTGGCTCCTTTGCACAATCTTGGCTTACTGTTCGAATCGGCAAAGGTCATGCCCCGAATGGCTACGGGTTACAATCCTTTTTTGGAGATGATCCGGTTGAGATGGATCATCAGATAGAGTTCCTCCTCCTCGGAGAGCGTGGCGTCCCACGTTTCACGACAATAGGAACCGATATGCTTCACGCACTCTGCCAACTGCGGAAACTCCTCACGAAAGTTCTTGTACATCTGCATGTTGGCGCTGTTCAGCGACTCGCCGGCTTGAATGCGCTTGAACAGGTACCGCAGATGCGTGGCGAAGCGGGTGAAATCAAAGGAATCGCGGTCGACAATAATGCGGAAATCGCTTTCGAGAATCTCGATAACGTCCTCGAGCATATCGTCGAACTGCTTTGCGGGCTCGGCCGTGGCTTTGACGGCTTCAACAACCCGTGCGTTCACGAGATTCATCGCAATACTGGCAATCTCATCCTTGGGAAGCCGCTCTCCGAGCTCCTTCTCGAGTCGCATGACGATAAACTGGGCAGCCTTGTATTCCTTCGGATACGTCTCCCGCACTTCATAGGCAAGAGGCATCGCGATGCGGACCCCCTTTTGGGCTCGCGCAACGGCAAACGACAGGTGATCAGCCATGAACAGCGTCGCATTGGTCGAGAGGTCGTAGGGCAGTTCGTTGGCAACGATGTCCATAACTTTCGCCGCAAACATCACGATATCCGAGGGAAGATCCCTCATGACATCTTGTCCTTTAGGATCAATGTCGTAAAATGTATGCTCGATTTTAGAAAGAGGGAGCTCTCGAGGAAAATCTCCGCCGAAACCGACGCCCCTGCCCATGGCGATCACGTCGCGCCCCTGCCCGTCGCGGCAAAGAACGGCATTGTTGTTGAGCTTTTTAATCGCAAGCATTATTGAACCTCCTTTCGGAATTATCAAAAAGAAAAGGCATGACTGCAAATAGCCGAGCTATCGCGGTCATGCCTTACCAGTAACAATCCGTTGTATCGAGGCGCGGGCATGCCTCCCTAGAAGTAACAATCCGCGCAGCAAAGAATGATAGCCCATATCTTCGCGGGGAGCACCGTCCACAGCCGACCAACGGTAGCATATCGTCCGTGAACGGTTTTGGAAGCGTTGAAACGATTGGGAGGCCGTCTCAATCTTGCGGATCAGCCCAGAACGAGGGCCATACGTGTCTTGAACTCGGACAGGAAGCGCGGGACATCCACGGTCAGCGCCACAAGCGCACTCTTGTCCGGATCGGACAGGCGGTGCTCATCGCAAATGGTGCGACCGCGATACTCGCCCAGCAGATCAACACGCAGATTGCAGCCGAGTGCACCTACGAGCGTGGGGTCGATCGCCACGGCAACGGCCAACGGATCGTGCAGCGCACAACCACCCAGGTAGGGTGCGTTCATCTCGTACGAGCCAATGTAGTGCTCGACCATACTCGCAAATGCGCAGCCCGCCATGGTGCCCGAGCCCGTCCAACCGGCAATGTCGCGGCGCGTCAGCACCACGCGATGCGTCACGTCAAGACCAACCATGGTGAGTTTGCGGCCCGAGCGCAGCACGGCGTCAGCGGCCTCGGGGTCGCTCGCCATGTTGGCCTCGGCACCGGCGCTCACGTTGCCGGGCACGGTCAGGGCGCCACCCATCACCACCACGCGGCCGATAGACATCATCGCCGCCGCGTCGCGCTCAAGGGCGAGCGCCAGGTTGGAGAACGGACCGGTCGCCACATAGACCAAGTCGGGACCATAGGTACGCGCGGCATCAATCAGGTAATCGACCGCCGCATTGCCATCGGCCGACGTCGCGCCCACCGGCTCGTACGGCGAGGCGGGCACGCTTGCGCCGCCGATGCCGTTCTTGCCGTGGATAAGCGTGGTGGACGCCGGCGGCGTGTAGGGTTCGGTCGCCTTCACGGGACGATCGGCGCCCAGGTACACCGGCACCTCGGGACGACCCAACAAGTCGAGCACCGCCAGGCAGTTATGCGCCGACTGCTCGACGCGCACGTTGCCAAAGCACGTGGTAATACCGACGAGCTCCACTTCGGGGCTCGCGATGGCATAGGCGAGCGCCATCGCATCGTCCACGCCCATATCCAGATCAAGGATCAGCTTCTTGGTTGCCATTGTTCTACTCCGCTTCTCCGTCTCAATCGTTTAACCAAACCAATGTTCAACTTCGGCGCGCGTGGGAATCGACTGCTGCGCGCCCAAACGCGACACCGTCACCGCCGAGGCACGGGCACCTGCGGCCATGCACTCAAAGAGCGGCAAGCCCTCCAGGCGGGCCGCTGCAAGCGCGCCGATAAACGTATCACCCGCGGCCGTCGTGTCGACTACCGTGCTCGAAAGCGCCGGCATGCGCAGCGGCTCGCCATCATCGCCGAGCGTAACCGAACCGGCGCCGCCCAGCGTGATGACCGCGGCTGAGGCACCCTTGGCGAGCAGCGCCTCGAGAGCGGCCGCACAGCTTGCGTCGTCTGTAGGCAGGACACTCGTCAGCGCCTGGCACTCGGTCTCGTTGGGGCAGACCAGATCGACCGCCGGCCACACCTCTGCCGGCACATCGCAAGCCGGCGCCGGGTTAAAGACCGTATAGAACCCCAGCTCGTGCGCGCAAACAAGCGCCTCGGCCGTCGCCGCAAGGTCACATTCGCCCTGGGCGATAAAGACGCTTCCGGCAGCCGGGGCTATCTCGCCGGCGTCGACATCGAGCTCATCGGCCACCAGGCTTCGCAGCGCGTGGGCAACGTCCTCGCCCGCAAGCGCATGGTTGGCGCCCGGCGACAGCACGATGCGGTTGTCGCCCCCGCAGCGGATGATGGTCGCCGTACCGGTCTCCACGTCGTCGCGACGCGTCGCAAAGTCGCAGTCCACGCCGGCATCCCGAAGCCCCGTCACGAGCGCGTCGCCAAACGCATCACGCCCGACCGCACCGATCATGCACGTACGCGCACCCATGCGCGCAGCGGCCACAGCCTGGTTGGCGCCCTTGCCACCGGCGTTGGTGATAAACCCGCTGCCGCCAACGGTCTCGCCCGCACGCGGCATGCGCTCGCACGCCACCGAAAGGTCCATGTTCATGCTGCCGAACACCGCAACGATGCCGCTATCTGCCATGGAAACCTCCTCGTCCGCGGGCTCTGCACCCGCCGTTGGCCGTCAATCGTGCGCTCTCGCGCCTCTATAACTTTAGTTCACTTTGATGTGGACGCGCGCTTGAGCTTGCGCCGGCAGCAAGCATTCACAGGAGCAGGCGGTTACAATGAAGACGTGCTGATTATTCTCGTCATTGGATGATGTTTTATGGAACAATTCCCGCGATCGAGTTCGCGCAGCTCACGCCACGCGAGCGATCAACAAGCGCCGCACGAACGTTCGCGCGCTAACCGACAAGCCACCGAGCCGCGCCACGCCGCAGGCTCTCATCGTGCGCCCGCCAACAAGGGTGCCCACACCAACAGCGCCGCAAAAGAACAGGCGCCCACGCGCCCCAAATCTCGATATATCCCCGCCCTCGACGGCCTGCGCACGCTCGCCGTCGTCGCGGTAGTGCTCTATCACCTCAACCTCACATGGGCACAGGGCGGCCTGCTTGGCGTCACGATTTTCTTTGTGCTCTCGGGCTATCTGATCACGCGCCTGCTCATCAACGAAGTGTCAAAGACCGGCCGCATCGACCTCAAGAGCTTCTGGATTCGCCGCATCCGTCGCCTGTTCCCCGCCGTGGTAACCGTTGTGGTGGTGACCTGCGCGCTGTGCACCATCTTTAACCATGTGATGCTCACCAAGATGCGCCCCGACATCCTGCCGTCGCTGCTGTTTTTTAATAACTGGTGGCAGATTGCCCAAAACGTCTCGTACTTCAATGCTCTGGGCGACCCCTCGCCGCTCACGCACTTTTGGTCGCTCGCCATCGAGGAACAGTTCTACCTGATTTGGCCGCCATTGCTGTTTGCCATGGTATCCATGCATGTGAGCAAGCCCAACACGCGCCGCGTGGTTCTGGGCCTTGCCGCGGTATCTGCCCTCGCCATGATGGTGCTCTACAATCCCGCCGCCGACCCCAGCCGCGTGTACTACGGCACCGACACCCGCGTGTTCTCGCTGCTACTGGGTGCCTGGATGGCCTTTATCCCCGTTCGCGACCTGGCGCCGGTGCGTCTCGCTCATCGTTTGGGGCTCAATCGCCTGGCTGGCGCCGCCAAGCACGGCAAGAAAGCCGAGGACAAGCCTGACAAGAAGGCCGACGAATCAGCCGATACCGCCCTGGCACAGCCGAGCGCCCTCGTGCGCTTTTGGTCCTCGCCCGCATCCATCGATGTCTTGGGCGTCGTGGGTCTGGTTGGCCTTGCCGCCATGGTCGCACTCACCAACGGCTACACCGCGTTCCAGTATCGCGGCGGCACGCTGTTATGCTCCATCCTCACGCTCATGGTCATCGCAGCCTGCGTGCAGCCCCAGGGAATGGTTGCCCGCGCGCTGTCCGCCGAGCCGCTCGTGTGGGTTGGCAAGCGCTCGTACAGCATCTACCTGTGGCACTATCCACTGCTGCTGCTCATGAACCCGGTCGCCAACATCAGCGATACGCCCTGGTGGCAGTACATCTTGCAGGTACTTGTGGTGGTCGCCGTAGCCGAGTGCTCCTATCGCTTTATCGAGACGCCGTTTAGGAAGGGCGCCTTTGGACGCACCGTTTCCGAGCTCCGCGAAGGCACCACCACGCCCGCAAACTGGGTGCGCGCGCATATTCCCGTGTGCGCCGTTTGCGGCGTCGTGCTTGTCGTGGCGCTGGGTGGTCTGGTCTTTGTGCCCGACACATCCGCGCTGAGCGGCGAGGGCGCCGAAATCCTAAACAAGGAAGCCAAAAATGCAAAACCCCAGGACCAGCAGGCGGCCGATGACACCGACAAGGACAACGACGGCTTCCCCGACGGATCCTACGACCTGCTGATGATCGGCGACTCCGTGTCGCTGCGCGCCGTCGATTCCTTTGACGGCGTGTTCCCCCACAGTCACATCGATGCCGAAAAGGGCCGCCAGTTCGATGCGGGCCGCACAACATTTGAGGGTTATATCCAGCAGAACCTCGCCGGCAAGATCGTAGTCTTTGCGCTGGGCACCAACGGCCTGGTGACCGATGCCCAGATTGACGCCATCATGGCCGATGCCGGCAATCAGCGCACCGTCGTATTTGTAAACACGCGCAGCCCGCAGCCATGGGTCGGCGCCACCAATCAGGCCATCGCCAACGCCGCCACGCGCTATAAAAACGTGCGCGTTATCGACTGGTACGGATATAGTGCCAACCGCAACGATCTGTTCGACGGCGACGGCACGCACCTTTCGAACGCGGGCGTGGCCGAGTACCTTAAGCTCATCCACGATGCCGTCAAGAAGGACCTGCCCGTGCATCCCGAGGACCACGTTAACGATCCGCAGCCGACGGCCGTCAAGTCCGCCGCCGACGCACTCGTCAACGCGCTCGCCTACAAACCGCACAAGCTAGGCACCGACAAGTAACACACTGTCAAATCCGCTTGCACCCGGAGGGGGCGTCGGCCACAACCGACGCCCCCTCCGGCAGTTAGGGACGTTCCATATGTGCCGGCACTTAGGGACACTCCTGACGCGGTCGATGAATGCCCTTCCGCGGCCGAATTCTGAGTTCCTCGCCACCCCGAGTGTCGTCTGCAAGCCCCGCACCCGCAGCAAACACCCCAAGGTTGCTCTTTTCGAGCCGGCCCCAAAGGGGCCGTGGGCAAAAAATGCCAAATATGAGTACTGATACCATTTTAGTAACAGGCAAAATTGCCCAAAATGGCGTTCTTTCGGTCGCCATACCCCTTTGGACCGAACAGAATGATCGGTTTAAAACCTGGCTGTATCGATATTAATGAGCAGATACTTTAGTTATGTTCATTATCTTCTTTGTCTTAATTGCCACTGGATTAACAACAGTACTCATATTTGGCATTTTTTGCCCACACATATATAACCGACCCCCTACAACAGGCAAAAAACAGGCCGCAGCCCATGGCCACGGCCCGCTCGAAACCCAAAAGAGACGCTACGCGCTGTAGCCCATCGCCTGCAGAACAAACATGACGACCGTCAGCACCGTAATCACACCGATAGTCGCCCACGTGAGCACGTTCCACACGCGTCCGTTGCGGTTGGCACCCATAATGTGACGATCGGCGGCGATAACCACTTGGAACACCAAAACCACGGGCAGCAGCACGCCGTTGATGACCTGCGAGGTCATCATAATCTGGAACAGGTCAACACCGGGCATAAGCACCAGCACGGCAGAGATGCCAATGATGGCCGTAATGATGCCACGGTAGACCGGTGCCTCGTCCCAGCTGCGATCGGCACCGCGCTCCCAGCCAAATGCCTCGCAGATGGCGCTGGACGTAACGCCCGGCAGCACACAGGCGGCCAAGAAGCTCGCCGCGACCAGGCCCGAGGCAAACAGCACCGTGGACCACTGGCCCGCGATAGGCTCCAACGCGCGGGCGGCATCGGCAGCGTCGCTAATCTGAATGCCCGCGGGGAACAATACCGTACCGGTCGTGATGATAATGAAGCCCGCAATGATATCAGCAGCGATCGAGCCGCTCACGGTATCGATGCGCTGCAGCACGATATCGTCCTCGCCCGCATTCTTATCGACCACGTTGTTCTGCGCCAAGAAAATCATCCACGGCGCGATGGTGGTACCGATCGTTGCGACCACAAGCGACACGTAGCTGGGGTCGTTTTGGATGTTGGGCACAACCAGGTCAACTGCCACCTCGCCCCAGCTGGGACCAGCCATAAATGCAGCGACAATGTAGGTCACAAACACGCAGCTCACCAGGAGCAGAATCTTCTCGATGCGCTGGAAGCTGCCCGACATGGTAAGCATCCAAACCAGCAGTGCCACCAGCGGCACCGAGATGCTCGCCGGCACGCCAAAGAGGGCAAGGCCGCTCGCGATACCCGCAAACTCCGAGATAGTAACGGCTGTGTTGGCGATCAGCAGCGCCGCCATGGCCAACACGCTCCTACGCACGCCAAAGCGCTCGCGGATGAGCGAGGCCAGGCCCTTGCCCGTCACGCAGCCGCAACGCGCCGCGGTCTCTTGCGTCACGATGAGCAGCACGGTCATGACGGGAAGCATCCACAGCATCTTGTAGCCATAGCTGGCACCAGCGCTGGAATACGTGGCGATGCCGCCGGCGTCATTGCCCGAAAGCGCCGCCAGAAGGCCAGGGCCCATGGCGCCAAAGATGGCCGCGATGGTCAGCTTTTGCTTGGTGCTCGCCTTTTGCTTCGTGTTTTGCACGCGACCACCTAACCCATGACTGACATGGTGAGCAGCACCGCGGCGATGCAGTACGCCACACACGAGATCATGACGGCAATGACGTTCATGGCGGTGCCCGACGTATTGAGGTCGTGCTCGTCACGCCAGAACAGCACCATCAGGTAAATCACGGCACTCATGTTGCCAATCAGGCAGACGATGGCCGCGATGTTAAAGCAGCCGGTAAAGAGTTGCTCCTCAAACATAGGCGCGTCGAGGAACGCGGCGGTGCGCACCAGCTGGGCACACAGGTAGGTCACGAGCGACAGAATCAAGCCCATGCCCGTACTCTGGAAGAAAAATCCCAGATACGGCTTGGGCTCATCGTCATGGCCGTCGTATTCCAAGAAGTAGTTCTTGACGAACGACACCATACGCGAGGCAGCCAGCAGCACGAGCGGCATGGCGCACATGGGGAACACCACCAGATGCGCAGAGCCAAGCGCCGTCCCCAGCACTGTTGCCATGATGCACGAGGCAATGCCCCATACTACAACCCAGTACTGGCGATGCACAAACCAGCTGAGCACATTCGTCGAATCGTCAGACGCGCTATCGCCCGAGCCGACGCCTGCGATCTGCAGGTCCTCCTGGTGCTCCTCGGCGATAACGTCCATGGCGTCGTCAAAGGTCACGATACCCAAGATGTGACGATTCTCGTCGCAAACGGGGATGGCGACCAAGTCGTACTTGGTCATCTCGTCCGTTACGTCTTCCTGGTCATCGTCGGGCGATACATAAACCAGGTCGCGATAGGCCAGCTGGCCCAGCGTGGCGTCGCGGTCGGCCACGATGAGCGTGCGCAGCGAAAGCACGCCGGTGAGCATGCCGCTCGGGTCCTCGGTATAGACGTAGTAGACGCTCTCGAAGTCCTCGTCGAGCTTGCGAATCGCCTCGATGGCGTCACCGACCGTCGCCGTAGCGGGCAGGGAGACAAACTCCGAGGTCATGATACGGCCGGCGGTGTTGTCCTCATAGCCCAGCAGGTTACGAATCGCCTTCTCCTCCTGAACGCCCATCAGGCGCAAAAGCTTCTCGGCCTTCTCGTAATCGAGCTCGTCGATCAGGTCGGCGGCGTCGTCCGGGTCCATCATGGCCAGCATCGACGATGCGTCCGTGTCGGACAGGCCCTCGAGCATCTCGGTCATAAGCTCGTCGTCATCGAACTCCGAGATGGCCTCGGCGGCCTGGGCGGTATCGAGTTGCGCGAACACCTGCGCACGCAGGCGCGGGTCGAGCTGTTCGATAATGTCGGCAATGTCGGCAGGGTGCAGCTCTCCAAGCGTCTTGTGCGACACCGAAAGCTGGATGTTTTTAGTCGAACGATCGAGCAGGTCCATGTAGGACCAGGCGATGATATCCTCGCCGAGCGGTTTGCCCAGGTGCTTCATAAAGCCCTCGACGACATGCTCGAGTGTGGGGCTGATCGCGCGCAGCAGACCGCGGGCGCCAACTTCGGCACCCAGCAGGCGCAGCTGATTTTCGCCCGACATGGAAAACTTGATGTCGTTTACGCGCACGACCTTCATGCCCTGCGTGTCGACAATCTGTTTGTTGAGCACGTCGCGCGCGAGCAAGAGTTCGGTCGGCTGCAGGTACGAAAAACGGATTTCGGTGGCCGGCGACTTAAGGTGCACACCAGTCTCGTCGATACGGTCGACCCATTTGCGCCAGCTGATCATAAACGGCGTCTTACCGGGTCCGCGGAACGCGAGCGATGTCACGTGCGGAAAAACTTCGCCGGTAGCAATGCCAAAATCGTTCACAACGCCGAGCTTTTCGCCATCGACGTCCAAGACCGGCAGTTTGAGCATCTCACTCAGATAATTCACTGGTGCTCCCCATCATTATTCCTTCGGACTGCGGCCATACCGGCACGCCATCCGTGGACTTTTAGATATGTATACGCATGCGCGGGCGGCACGCCGCTCGGCGCTCACACCCCGTGCATGCGCAAGAAGCACCTGCAAGGGGTCATCGACTGTATGGTCGAGGTTTGGATTTCACCTGCAACCTTTCTCTTGACCCTTGTTATCCGCAGTAACTATAGCATCAGCATCGCGCTGTGGCGCCATATTTATGCTCCAAACATCACAGGCATACCAAACGCTGACGCATCCGTGACATAGTCATTGGGAACGTTCTTAAATGACTAGTCTGTGGTGTCGTCATCTTCGACGAGCTGGGGGAACACGGCGTTTTTGGGCATGGCGACCTTCGTCAGCGAGGTGAGCTTTTTGCTCAGCGATGCGTCCGTCTTAACCAGATCGCTCAACGTCACGATTTTGTAGCCGTCGGCAATAAGCCCATCGATAATCTGCGGCAACGCCTCGAGCGTCTGCTCGGCGCACTTATCGTTATCGGTCAGCAGCACAATGTTGCCTGGCGTCACCGAATCGAGCACCGTCGAGACTTGCTCGTCGGCACCGTTGAGCAGCCAGTCGCCCGAATCGATATTCCACGAGACCACGGCAGACACCAGGTCCATCGCATCAATCCAGTTTTGCTCGTCAAAGGCTGCGTAGGGAGCACGCAGAAGCATCGTCGACGTTCCGGTCGCGGACTTGATCGCCTCGGTGCCCTTCGAAACCTGCTCGCGCACCGCATCGCGGTCCTGGCCCTTGAGCGATTCGTCACGGTAACTGTTGGAGCCGACCTCGCAGCCGGCATCGACAATCGCCTTGGCCGTGGCGGGCGAGGCCTCGGCCGCATCGCCCGACAGGAAGAACGTCGCGGTGACGCCCTTTTCCTTGAGCACCTGCAAGATCTGCTTGGTCGCGCCGCTCGGGCCCTCATCAAACGTCAGCGCCACGTACTTTTCGTTGCCCTTGGGCGCCACGCTCGCGCACTCGACCACGCAATCGGTGGCGGGCACGACCTCGCCACGGTCCTGCGTCTTGCCAGATTGCTCGCCGATCCACACCTCAGAGCGACCCTGGATACCCCACGTCTTAACGTATTCGATGGCACCCGTGCCCTCGACCTTGAGCTTGGGCTCGATAACCGTCGCCTGGACCTCGTGCTTCTCATACGTGTCGCGGCCGTCCTTGACCGTCACCTTCTCGCCGCCCGTAAGCTCGCGGCTTTTCCACTTGCCCTGTTTTATGCGCTTGCCGTCCACCTTTACCGACAGCTTTTCGCCGCCATGGCGGGTCAGCACGCTGTCGTCAACAGCCAGCAGGTCCCCGGCATCGTAGGTATCGGCCAGCTCCTGGTCGTCGATGAGATTTTGCAGCGTAGAGCCGACGCGCACCGCAGTCTCCTGGCCATTGAGGACGACATCCACGCTGCGGTTGACGTAGCCCACGACGGCAGCGATAAACAACACGAGCGCACAACCCACGGCAATAAGCGCATAGGGCAGGCGAGACGAACGACGGGGCGTGCGGCTGTTGCCGATGCGAGCGCTGCGGTCGCTAAAGCCGCGGCTATGGTTAAGATACATCGCGCCGGGCTTACGGTGACGCTTGCGCTGACCGCTGGGCAGCTGCCCCAGGTCGCGGCGCGCCGTCGGACGCGCACCCGAGCGCCTGTTTAAGTTAGATCCGTTTTGACGCATGTGCCCTCCCCCATAAACGCAGCAAGCCGGAGCAACAGGTCTCCGGCTTGTCTCCCGTCATTTGGTACGTCGCTATTTGCTAGCTTTCGACGAGCCCCCGCTCGCCTTTTGATATTCGTCCTTAAAGGCCTTGAACATACCGCGCGTCTTGCCGAGCTGCTTGCCCAGCGCGCGGCTGCCCTTGTCCACGGCGACCGAACCCTTGTCATCGAGCACCTTGGCGCCCTTCTTGACCTTATCGCCCACCGCGACGCTTGCCTCGGCAGCCTTTGCGGCGGCGCCGCCCGAATACCCGAGCGACTTGACCTCGTCCGAAACGATCATCGCGCCGTCCGCATAGCCGCGCAGCATCGTCGGCGGCATCTGCGTGTCGCCCACCAGCACACTCGAGGCAGTGCCGGCGGTCACGTAGAACGTCTGCACGACGCCCGAACGCGGCTTGAACTCCACATCCGAGCAATAGCCGACGACATCGCCCGACTCCGTGCGCACGTCCATGCCAACCCAGATAATGCAATCGTCCAGGTTGATGTCGAGGCGCTTGGCCGCAGCGGTATCGTAGGTGCCCTTGACGTCATCAACCGCGATGGCGCCCTCGTAGACGCCAATGGCATCGAGCGCCACAAATCGGTCGGGGCGCTCGATCATACCCGCGATATCGGACTGGCGAACCATAAAGCCCACCACGCGCGTACCGCCCGGGGTAAAGACCGGAAAGTGAATCTTGCCGAGCTTTTTAGGGCTGCGCGGCGTGCCGTCTTTTTTGGTGCGCTTGTCCTCGGTAGGTTTGCGATAGATCTTGGCGCCGACAAAATCCCCGGCGCGCATTATGCCTCGGTCGAAGGCTCCGCGGCCTCGGTGTCGGCCTCGACGGCGTTTTCGACCACGACATCGGCGGCGGGCGTCACGTTGCCGCCCGAGATGGCGTCGTTGAGCTGCTCGCGCAGCTGGTCCATGCGCTCGCGGGCAAGGTCAACCTTGGCACGCAGGTCATCGGTCTTGGCGTCGACCATCGGGCCAAAATCGTTGACCGCGGCGCGGGCCTCCTCGGCACCGTGCTCGTAGGTGTCGCGCATGTTATCCCAGGCGTCGTTGGCGATATCGGCAGCCATGGCGCGGGTCTCGGCGCCCGAGCGCGGAGCCAGGGCGACGCCGATGATGGCGCCGGCGGCAGCACCGAAGAGCGCACCCGAGATAAAGTTGAAAGTCTTACCCATGTTCATTCCTCTCCTGCGGGCACCTCGGCGCCCACCGTTTGAATGCTGTCCATTATACCCGCAGCACAGCGCTTGCCGTCTTGCTCATCTGCGTACGGTAAAGGCGCAGGTACATGATGGTGATAAGCGAGTGAGCCTACTCCTGCGGCACGGCCGGCATGGCCACCGTGGCGGCCGGGTCTTCGCCGGCGCCGTCAACGAGCGGCAGCGCTCCCTCGTGCACGGGGGCAACCGGAGCCGTCGCCGCGCCACCGTAGACGGCAGCAGGGGCCTCGTGGCTTTCGGCGGTCGCTCCCTCGGTATCGATTGCCTCCTGCGGTTCGTCGTCAAAGCTCGGGACGCCCTGGGGCTCCGCGGGCTCGGGCTCGGAAGCCGCCTCAGCAGGCGCCTCGTCGACAGGATCGACGGCAGCCTCGACAGGCACATCGCCCTCGGTCGCGTCCCCGGCCTCGTCCTCGGCGTTCGCGGCGGCGACGGCCTCGTGCGGATCCTTGCCCTCGGCCTCGGCACGCATGCCCAGCACCAGGTTGCGCAGGCCCGCGACCGTACCGTCCACATCGGGAGCGGGCTGGTCGGCATGCAGATAGGCCCAATCCATCATAAAGATCGCCGAAGACAGCGCGCCGATGGCCAGCGCGTCGTCGGGACACGAAAGCTCGACCTCAAAGACACGCTCATCGTGCTCGCTCACACGAGTGCGGCCGCACGAAATGCTGCCGGCAAGCCCGGTCTCGTTCATGAGCTCGACCGTCACGTGCTCCAGCAGATGGCAAAGCTCGGTCTGGCCCATGCAGTCCTGGAACTCGCGACCGGAATCGCCCAGGCACAGATGCTTGGCAATCGCGGGCACCAGGTAGTACACGCGCGCCGTGGCTTCGATGTCCTCCGAGGTCATGAGCGGCATGCCGGGGTTCACCAGCACATGCGCGCAGATCTTGTCCTCGCTGACGGTGACCTTAAGGATGTTGAACAGGCCTGCCATAACTCTCCCCTACTCTTCCTTGCCCTACTCGTCGCCGTCGTGCGGGTCCGCAGAGCCCGCACCCGACACCGTCGGCTTATCTGCCGAGGGCTCGGAATCCTTCTTATCGGTTTCGGCCGGAGCGATCACGCGAATGAGCGAGATGCGCTGGCCACGCATCGACTGCACCTTAAACTTGTACCCCGCGACCTCAAACACCTCTCCGATGTCGGGTACCGAGTCGCAAAGCTCCAAAATCCAGCCGGCGATGGTCTCATAATCATCGCTTTCCTCGAGCGGCCAACCAAGCTCAATCGCGTCATCGCACGAAAAACGCCCATCGACGAGCCACTCGCGGCGCGAAAGGCGCGTGAGGTACTTGTTGTCGGGGTCGAACTCGTCCTCGATCTCGCCCACGATCTCCTCGACGATGTCCTCGATGGTGATGATGCCGGCCGTGCCACCGTACTCGTCCACGACCACTACGATCTGGTCGTGCGAGGTCTGCATCTCGGACAGCAACGGCAGGATGTCCTTGGTGTCGGGCACAAAGGTGGCGTCGCGCAAAAAGTCGGCGATGGGCTGATCGCCCTTGCCGTCGAGCGAAGGCTGGATCAGGTCCTTGATGTGCGCGATGCCGGCGACGTTGTCGGGATCCTCGTGATAGACGGGGATGCGGCTAAAGCCGGTCTGGCGCATGGTGGACAGCACGTCGGCGACCGTCTCGTCGTCCTCGCACATGGTAGTGTCCACGCGCGGCACCATGACCTCGCGGGCAACGGTGTCGCCCAGGTCGAAGATCTCGTGGATCATGCGCTTTTCCTCGTCGAGCAGGTCGTCCTGCTCCGAGACCATGTACTTGATCTCCTCCTCCGAGACGTTCTGGCGGTCGTCGGCGCTCTTGATGCGCAGGATGCGAGCCAGGCCATCGGAGCAGGCGCCGGTCAGCCACACGAGCGGGTGGGCGATCTTTTGGAAAAACGACAGCGGGCCCACGACCTGCTTGGATACGCCCTCGGCGTTGGCCAGTCCAATGCGCTTGGGAACCAGCTCGCCGATCACGATAGACACGAAGGCGACCGCGACGGTGATGATGACCGGCGCCAGGCCACGCGCGATGGCGGAGAGCGGCGCGATGCCAAAGCTCGTGAGCCATGTGGCAAGCGGGTCGGACAGGCTCGTCGAGGCGACGGCAGACGAGGCAAAGCCCACGAGCGTGATGGCGACCTGGATGGTGGCGAGCAGCTGGTCGGAATCGGCGGCCAGCTTAATGGCGCGCTCGGCGCGCTTGTCGCCCTCCTCGGCCTCGTGCTCCAGCACGGCGCGCTTAGCCGTGGTGAGCGCCATCTCGGACATGGAGAAGTAGCCGTTGATGAGGGTCAAAACGAGGGTGGTGATAAGGGAGATGGTTATGTCCATCGGGAGTTTCTCGAACCTCCAAGATTCGGGACGTTAGGGTAAAACGTTGATGACAGATACAGCAATTGCACTGGCGCCCAAACGAGGACGCGGACGCGCAGGCATGGTCGCTAGATTACGAAGAGGATCACCGCCATGAACTGGAAGATGCTGCCGGCGAGCACCCACAGGTGAAACACGCTGTGCAGATAGCGCACGTTTTTGGCGATATAGAACGGCACGCCCGCGGTGTAGCACACGCCGCCGACGGCGAGCAGGGCAAGTGCCACGGGGTTGAGCAGCGACACGAGCTCGGGCAGCTTAAAGACGACGAGCCAGCCCATCAGCAGGTAGACCAGGCCGCTTACCCAGTGCGGTTGACGCTCACGCATAAAACACTCGAGGGCGATGCCGATGATGGCGATGGCCCACACGGCAAAGAACAGCACAGCGCCGCCGTCGTTTGCGAGCGTGATGAGGCAAAACGGCGTATAGCTGCCGGCTATGAGCAGGTAGATGCAGCTGTGGTCGATAATGCGGAACACGCGTTTAGCGCCCGCGGGCTGAATCGCATGGTAGAGCGTAGAGGCTAGGTATTCGAGGATAATGCTGACGCCATAGACAATTGCCGCGGCCATGTGGGCCGGGCCCCCGCCGCGCAGGGCGGCGAATACGATCAGGAGCACCAGGCCCGCGATACCCAGCAGGCAGCCGACACCATGGGTGACGGAGTTCATGATCTCCTCGCCCACCGTGTAGTGTGGAACGGCCGCGATCTTGGGTCGCGGCTTAGAACTGTCGCTCGAATCGGACATGCCGGTTACATCCTCCAACGTAAAGAGTTCTCAACACTATATCAAAGCGTCTAGGTACGTGCGAAATTTGCACCATACGTGACCCTTTGTTTACCCATTCTTTGCTTGTTGACGCATCAACGGCGAACGTCCATAATGCGCTTGCATTAAATGTTGATGTATTAACATCTTATAGGAGAATACCGCATGGCTCAAAACGCACGTTCCCATCGAAAGCTCAAGATAGCCGGCATCGTTGCGCTGGTGGTTGTCGTTGCGCTGCTCGGATTTGCCGGCAACTTTCTGTTTGACTTCGCGCTGAATCCCCGCGCGCCATACACCATGAAGATGATGCAGGATGGCAAGGACGCCGAAAAGGGCGAACAGATGGATGCCGAGGACACCGAGGCGCGGGCGTGGTTTAAGGACAACCGCGAGAGCAGCAGCCTCACCGCAGATGACGGAACCGAACTTGCCGCTTGGTATTTTGCCGCCTCGGAGAACACCCACGATTACGCCGTCTGCCTGCATGGATATACCAACGAGCCCATCGGCATGGCCCGATACGCCAAGCGCTTCCACGACCGCGGCATGAACGTGCTTGCGCCTGCCGCCCGCGCCCACGAGCGCTCCGGCGGCGACTATATCGGCATGGGCTGGCCCGAGCGCCTCGATATCGTCGCATGGATCGAGCAAATCGTTCAGGCTGACCCCGAGGCGCGCATCCTGGTCTTTGGCGAGTCGATGGGTGCAGCAACCGCTATGAACGTGGCGGGAGAATCTCTGCCCGCAAACGTGAAATGTATTATCGAGGACTGTGGTTATACGAGTGTTTGGGACGAGTTTTCTCTGCAGCTCAAGGACGTGTTCGGCCTGCCCAGCTTTCCCTTGCTCGATGTAGCAAACTTGGTGTGCAACGTGCGCGCGGGCTACGACTTTCATAAGGCGAGCAGTGCGGAGCAACTCAAACACGCGACGGTTCCCATGCTGTTTATCCACGGCGACCAGGACACCTTTGTGCCGTACGACATGCTCGACCAAAACTACGACGCGTGCGCCAGCAAAGTCAAGCAAAAGCTCACCATCCATGGCGCCACCCACGCCAAGAGCGCGCAAGTTGACCCCGAGCTCTACTGGAACACAGTCAACAACTTCCTCGACGAGTATTTTTAGGCAAAAAGCAACGTCTGGGGCTTTATCTGACCCCCTATTTTCGGAAGTATGCGGAAAAATCTGGAACTGCCGACCAGACCGCAGTTTTACCAACAATTTATCAGGGGTTTTGTTGCCAAAAAACGTCGTGTGCTCGGCGGTCTCGAAATTTGCCGCATACTTCCGGAAAGCCGCCCGTGAGCGCTGTGCCCACGGGCGGCTTTTGCTCAACTAACGCTACAAAGGCGCTTGTTTTGTCCAATAGATAGGCGCTATTTGACCTCGATGAGCTCGTACTCGCTCGTGCCCAGGCCGATCTTCTCGGCGTGTGCGATACAGGTGCGCCAGTCGGTGTCGGGATGCGTGATGCAGAAGGGGTCCCTGGCCTGCTCGCCCTCCAGGTGCTCGTGGTTGTGCTCCATCTTGGCCGCACTATCGGTGAGCTCGGTGTTGGGCAGCGGCTCGGATGCCATGACGGCATCGGCACAGGCCTGGTCGATGGCGACCGGGTCAAAGCTCGCGAACATGCCGATATCGTTAACGATAGGCGTGTCGTTTTCGGGATGGCAGTCGCAGTTGGGGCTGATGTCCATGGCGAGCGAAATGTGGAAGCTCGGGCGGCCGTCGACGACGGCCTTGGTGTACTCGGCGATCTTGCAGTTGAGCACGTCGGCCGCGGCGTCATAGCCGGGCTTGATGCAGTCCTGGTTGCATGCCGCAATGCAGCGTCCGCAGCCCACGCAGCGATCGTGGTCGATGGCGGCCACGTGCACCGTGCGAGTAGCGCCGCTGGCAAGCTCGCGCTCGCGGGTGTCGTCGAACGAGATAGCGTCGTGTGCGCAGATCTTTTCGCAGGCATGGCAGCCAACGCAGTGCTCGGTCGCGACGTTCGGCTTGCCGGCGGCATGCTGCTCCATCTTGCCGGCGCGGCTGCCGCCACCCATACCCAGGTTCTTCATGGCGCCGCCAAAGCCGGCCTGCTCATGACCCTTAAAGTGGGTGAGGCTGATCACGATATCGGCATCCATGAGCGCCTGACCGATCTTGGCCTCATGCACGTACTCGCCGCCCTCGACCGGGACGAGCGCCTCATCAGTACCCTTGAGGCCGTCGGCGATGATGATCTGGCAACCCGTGGCATACGGGGTAAAGCCGTTCTGGTAGGCAGTGTCGATGTGCTCGAGCGCGTTTTTGCGGCTACCGACGTAGAGTGTGTTGCAGTCGGTAAGGAAGGGCTTGCCGCCCAGCTCCTTCACGACATCCGCGACGGCGCGGGCGTAGTTGGGGCGCAAAAAGCTCAGGTTGCCCAGCTCGCCAAAGTGAATCTTGATGGCGACGAACTTGTTCTCAAAGTCGATCTGCTCAATTCCGGCGTGACGGATGAGGCGCTTGAGCTTGTCGAGCTGGCTCTCGCGAGCATGCGTGCGCAGGTTGGTGAAGTACACCTTAGCGGGTGCTGCGGGTGCAGTTGCGGTCATAGATATATCCCCTCGGTCTATATGGCGTTACAGACATAAGAGGATGGTACCCGCTGAAGTAGGGTCAAAGTCAAGCGCGAAACCTAGTCGTTGGGGACGTCCCTTTCCTGCCGGGCGGCGAAAGAATGTCCCCAGCGACTAGTCTTTTAGGAACGTCCCCGATGACTACTCTTGGACTTTGAGGGCTTCGGCCAGACTGACGCGCTTGATAGAACGCGTGTGTAGCAGCGCCACGACCAGGTAGGTCGCAAAGCCAATGCCCACGCACGCCGCCATGGACCAAGCGGGCACGTAGATCTCGATATTGCCGTTGTAGGCGAGGAGCATCGAGCGGAAGATGGCCGTGAGCGAGCCAATAATGACCGGCAGGCTTAGCACGAGCGACACCACCACGCACAGTGTGATCGGGCGGATGTACAGATGCGAGATCTCGCTATCGCGATAGCCAAAGACTTTCATGTAGCTGATCGAACGGGCGCTATGGTCGATCACAGCCTTGGTCAGCAGGTACATAAACAGCAGGAAGATAAACACCGCGAGCCCAACCATCATGCCGATCATTTTGCTCATCATGCCGATGAACTGGTCGCCCACGGCGCGCATGTCGTCGGGCGTGGTGTCGCCGGCAAAGTAACGCGCATCGAGGTCGAGCTTCTCGTCGCTCACATAGCCGTTAAAGTAGGCGGCATCGTTGTCGAACAGCTCGTTAAAGTCGTCGATACTCATATAGATATTCATGTCCGACTTGGAGCCCCAGGCACAATCCTTGCCCGCGTACTCAAGGGAATAATGCTCACCCTCGTACTTGTCGCCGAGTGTGACCTTCTGACCCTCGCTCCAGCCAAACTTGTCGAGCAGACCACCGCCAAAGACGACGCGCCCATCGCCGACGTTGAGGTCTTTCCAATAGCGCGAATCGGGCGAGATGCCGTAGATGGAAATCGTCTCCTCGCCATTTCCATCGCCGCGGTCGTATTGCAGCTGGTAAACGGCATATTTCTCGGCCTGCGCGATTGCGCCCGCGCCGTTGTCGGTCGTATTGACCGGGTGAATATCGTCGTTGTCAGTGTCAATCTTGGAGGCTTTGTCGATCAGGTCGATAGCCTCGTCGCGGTTGCAGCCGAGGGCATCGGCAAGATCGTCAAGGCGCGCGTAGAGCGCACCCTTCTTGTCCTGGACCTTGGCAAGCGCATCCTGCGCTGCGGTCAGGCTCTCGGCAGACGGAGATGCGGTCGCGGCATCGGCCGCCGCCCGCGCAGCATCGGCCGCGTCGTCAAGCTCGTCATCGGCATCCCGGGCGGCGGAAAACAGCGCGCCGTCAACCGACTGCAAGCGCTCGAGTGCCGACCACTGCTCGCGCTCCTCGGCAGTGCCCTCGAACTCCAGCGGCGCCTTGAGCGTGTACTGGTGCTCGGCGACCAGGCTCGTCTCGAGGTTGTCCGCGTAGTGCGTCATCGTGGGCAAAATCGCCAGGCCAAAGAGCAGCAGCAGCGAAGCAAACGCAATACCCACGAAGAGCGTGGCGAAGCTGCCCAGGTTGCGCAGGAAGATGCGCAGGCGAAAGCGCGAGACAAAACCCATGCGCTCCGGCAGCTGCAGGCCGCGCTTGGTACCCGATTTGCCGCTCGCCTCGTGACGAAGGAATTGCAACGGCGTCTTGCCCATTTTGCGAAGCAGGCCCACCAGCGTGATGAGGATGAGCGCAGCGGCGGGGACCACGGCGCACTTCACAAAGATCTCCCAGCTCCAGTACACCTGGAAGGGCGGCAGGCTGTACGAACCGTAATAGAGGCTGCGCATGGGCTCGGTAAAGAACACAATGCCAAGCGCAGTGCCCAAAAGCGCCGCGACCACGCCCACGATGGCGGGAAGTGCCAGGTAGTGCAGCACAATCTCGCGTCGACGATAGCCGCTGGCGAGCAGCGTGCCGATGATGGCGCTCTCCTCCTCGATGGTGGCGTCGGTAAGGACCACAAAGACAAACGCCATGATCACGATGATGATGTCGAGCAGAGTCATCCACATCATGGAGTCGCCGTCCACGTCGTCGCGCGCATAGCCAATGCCCTGGTTGGAATCGGCATCGATCAGATCGTCCACGCGCGCATCGGCATCGGCCAGCGCCTCGACCATATCCTGCTCCGCATCGATGCGATCCGCGGTGGGGAGGTCGCGATCGGCAAAGGTGAAGGAGTAGGTGTAGGCGGGTGCGCCGCCGGCATCCTCAAGCGCGGCAAAGCCGGCATCGGTGACCTCGGCCACGCCGTACGTGATGGTGTTCACCGTAAAGTCCGAATTGTTGAGGAACAGCGCCTGGCTATCGGGCTGGGTCATGATGCCGCAGATGGTGTAGGTGCGGCCCTCGAGCTCGACCTTATCGCCCACGACGAGGTCGTTGTTGGTGGCAAAAACGCGGTCGATTGCCACCTCGTCATCTGCCTTTGGCTGCTTGCCCTCGCTGTACGACGCAATGTCGACCTTGGTGCGGTGCGCATAGGTGCGCAGCGTGCGCTTGGTGCCGTCGTCGCCAGACACCTTTTTGATGATGGCGTCGATGGAGAAATTCTTGTAGAGCGTGACGCCGCCGACGTCACTGGCGGCATTCTCGGCGGCCTTGAGTTGATCGTCGGTAGCCTCGAAAGAGGTGGTCACGCGGCCGTCCTCAATCGTGTACGCATCGCGCATGTCGTCGATAAGACAACCGATGGAATGCGCCGCGAGCAAAAAGCCCGAGGTAAGGGCGATGCTTCCGCACATAAGCAAAAAGATGCCCAGGTACTTGCCGATATTGCGGCGCAGCTCGCGCGGGAGACGTTTTGCGAGAGGTGTCATGGTGCCGCCTACCAATCGAGCTCGGCGGCCGCGACGGGCGACTCGTTGAGCTCATCCTCGACGATGCGCCCGTCGCGCAGGCGCAGCACGCGATTGGCCATTCGCGCGATGGCGGCATTGTGGGTGACAATGATGATGGTGCAGCCGTACTCGTGATTGACATCCTCCATGAGTTGCAAGATCTCCTTGGACGTCTTGTAGTCAAGCGCGCCCGTGGGCTCGTCGCACAGCAGCAGGCCCGGGTTTTTGACGAGCGCACGGCCGATGGCGCAGCGCTGCTGTTGGCCGCCCGAGACCTGGCGCGGGAACTTGTTGCGGTGCTCGTAGAGGCCCAGTGAACGCAGCAGGTCGTCGATGTTGAGCGGGATTTTGGACAGGTGTGCCGTGACCTCGATGTTTTCCTTGATGGTGAGGTCGGGCACCAGGTTGTAGAACTGGAACACGAAGCCCAGCTCGCGTCGGCGATACTCGCCCAGGTCGCCGGCGTTGAGCGTAGTGAGGTCGCAGCCGTCCACCAGAATAGAGCCGCCGTCGGCATCCTCCAGGCCGCCGATCAGGTTGAGAAAGGTCGACTTGCCCGAGCCGGAGGGTCCCAGCATGACGCAGATCTCGCCGCGGTTGATAGACGTGTTGATGCCGTTGAGCACCGTCAGGCGTGCATCTCCATCGCCGTAGTGCTTTTTGAGATCCTTAACCTGGACGTAGGCTTTCTGCGTTGCCATGGTATCCCCCATTGTTAGCCTCGTGCTACTTTATGAGCATAATAGTAAACCTTGGCGAACTATTTTGGGGCGAGGCCGGGGATTTATTTCAGACTAGTCATTGGGGACGTTCTTAAATGACTAGGTGGCTAGGCGTGGGATTTGGTGCGTGCGAGGGCGAGGCCTGCGGCGGCGATGGCCACGGCGAAGAGTGCCGTGACGCCCAGGTCGCAGGCGATGTCGCCCAGCACGGTGGACGTTAAATCCGAGACGAGCGCCTTGCTGATCGCGTCGTTCACCCAAAACGTCGGCACAAAGTGCGCCACGGTCTGCACGGCCGAGCCCATGAGCGACAGCGGCATCCAGGCGCCGCCCAAAAACGTCATGAGCATGCCGAGTAAGTTGCCCACGCCGTTGAGCAGCTCCTCGCGCGCACCCAGGCTCGAAAGGGCAAAGCCAACGGCCAGCGGCGTGCACGCCAGGGCAAACGTCGCCGCCAGTGCCAGGCACACACGGCCCACGCCGACCTCGGCGACCGCGCCGGCAAAGCCCGCGACGCCCATCATGCTCGACACAAACCAGATGCAGACGGTGAGCACGGCGGCGGCGGCAAACACGGCAAGCGAACGTTGGCGCTCGGAGATTGGGCCGGCATCCATACGACGCACGCGCTCGGGCTCGTTCATGCCCGAGAACACCAGCCCCACCGACACGATGACCGACGAGATAATCGCGTACGCACCAAAGTTGAAATACGACTCGAACGTGGCGGCGGCCGTCGAGTCGACCTTGACCTGCTCGATCTCGACCTCGGCACGCTCGGTGGCCGCATGCTCGGCGGCCTTGGCAACGTCACCGTTAGAGGCGGCGGGCTCAAGTGCGGCCGCAGCGCCCGCGAGCGAGATCCAGCGCGAGGCCTCGGCAGACGAAAGTGCCGCCGCCATGGTGCCGGCACCGTAGGTCACATCGAGCTTGGGCAGGGACTCCCCCGCGCGGGCTGCTGCAACGAGGTCGTCCTCAAACCCCTCCGGGATAAAGAATACGCAGTCGGCACTACCCTTGGCGCTGTTGCTCTTGGAAAGCGCGTCCGCGAGATCGTACGTATCGTCATCGACGCCCGTGACCAGCTCAAAGCGCGAACCCAGATGCTTGGTAAGCGCACGCGAAAGGTCGCTGTCGTCGCGGTCGACCACGATCACGTTGGCATCATAGGGCTTGTACTCGGTGAGCTGCGACGAGTTCCAGCTCACCGATGCCGCGATAAACACACCCATCAGCGAAATGAACACCGTGTAGATAAGCAGGTAGAACGGGTGCGCGAGCGCCATGCGAAGTGCGGTCTTAAAGGTGCTCATAGCGGCTCCTCCCAAAGATCAGCGTGGCGGCGGCAACGAACAGCAGCGCCATAAGGACCAGTGCGCCGGCGCGAACGACAAAGGGGCCCAGGTCCTCAAAGAAATACAGGCGGTTGAACATGTCGCAGATGAGCTTGACGGGGTTGAGCCAGCACTCGGCCGGGCAGGCGCGGGCGACGTCGTCGGCAAGCGCCATCGCCGGCTCGCCGTAGAGGCCGGCGAACAGGGCGCACGTGGTAGCAAAGCCCGTAAGGATGCCCGACTTGGACGCCTTGCCGCCCTTAACGGGAAGCGTGCCCACAAAGAGCCCCAGGCCCGTGGCGGCAAGCGCGGAAGCGGCGCCTCCCACCAAACACAGCCCCTCGCGCCCGCCAAAGTCGACGCCCACGACCAGGCGCACGTAGCCGATCACGATCGTCATCGAGGCAAAGGAGACCAGCCACGAGCCGACAAAGATGCCGGCCAGCGACGCTGTCTTGGAAAGGCCACCCACGCAGCGACGCGCGCCGAGGCCCGACAGATTGGGTTGCAAATCGACGACGCTCAAGGCGGCAAACTCGGCAGACATCATCGCGACCAGGCCAAAAAGCGCGTAATAGTAGATGACCGTACCATCGGGCGTGGTGCGCGTCAGGCTAACGCGGCGGGTGCCGCCCTCGAGCGACAGGGCGCGCGCAACCGCCTCCGGGTCGGCGAGCGCCGCCGAGTTGTCCTGGGCAATCTGGGACATGAGCTCGGCATTTTGCGTATACGAGCTTGCCACCGTCTCCAGGATGCTGCGATCGGTGAGCACCGATGTGGCGCGAGAGCTGTCGTAGCTCGATAGCAGCGTGAGTTTGGGCGTGCCCGCGTCGTCGACCGTATAGACGCCCGCGACCTCACCGGCCTTAAGCGCACGGTTCGCATCGGCTGCGTCATCGCACTCGCGGATCTCGAGCAGCCGGTCGTCGCCTTCCTGGGCAAGCGACGTCGCCACGTCCTTAAAGGTCGAGGCGCCCCAGGCCTCATCCGCAACGACGGCCACCGGCACCGGGTCGACCGTGCCGTCGGAGCTGAGGTTCGCAAACATAAACATGAACATCGTGGAAAGCGCGACGGGAAAGACCGCGCCCCAGACCCACGTGCTCGGACGGCGCAGCAGCGTCTTGACCGCGGTGATGATGGTGTTGAACATGACTGCCCCCTAGTCGCGCAGCTCGCGGCCGGTAATCTCGAGGAACACGTCGTTGAGGGTCGGCGGCTCGCTCCACACGCGGCCGAGTGCCACGTCGGCGGCGCGCAGCGTGTCGAGGATGTCGACCAGGTTGTGCGGGCTCGCTTCGCAGGTGCAGACGAGCTCGCCGCCGGACAGCCCGACACTGAGCACGTGCTCGAGGGCGCGCAGGCGCTCAACCGTGGCGGTCTCGACGGCGCCGACCTCGACGGTCACGCGCTCGCCCATCTGAATCATGCGCTTGAGTTCGTCGTTGGTGCCCTGCGCCAGCACGCGGCCGCCGTCCATGATCATGATGCGGCTGCAAATCTGCTCGACTTCCTCCATGTAATGGCTGGTATACACCACCGTGGCGCCCTCGTCGCGCAGGCGGCAGATGCCCTCCAGGATGGCGTTGCGGCTCTGCGGGTCGACCGCCACCGTGGGCTCGTCAAAAAAGATGAGCTCGGGCTCGTGCGCGATACCGCAGGCGATGTTGAGGCGACGCGCCAGGCCGCCCGAGAGCTTGCCGGGGCGAAACTTGGTAAAGTCGCCCAGCCCGACAAAGTCGATCGCCTCGTCCACCAGCGCGCGGCGGCGCTTGCGGTCGTTGACGTAAAGGCTGCAGAAATAGTCGATGTTCTCGCGCACCGTAAGCTCGTCGAACACCGCCACCTGCTGCGGCACCACGCCGATGCGACGCTTGAGGTCGTAGCGGGCGGGCGTCATGGGCTCGCCGAACAGCTCGATGGTGCCTTTGTCGTAGGCAAGCAGCTGCAGAATGCAGTTGATGGACGTGGTCTTGCCCGAGCCGTTGGGGCCGAGCAGGCCAAAGATCTCGCCGGGGGCGATGCTCAGGTTAAAGTGGTCGAGCGCGATAAGATCGTCGTAGCGCTTGACGAGGTTTGCGACGTGGACGATATCTGCCATGAGGCGGCCCTTCTGTTGATTGCGGCCTGGTACGATTGCATCATCGCAGGAGCAGGCGGCGCGCACCAGTGAGCTTTGTCACGAGTGCGGAGCTTGGTCGCACGGCCTGCCGATGCCCCCGATTTGCCGCGCGGGAGGAATGTCACGGTTGCGCAGGCGGCCCCTCCCCCGCGCGCAGCATCGCGTACAATACCCGTATGAACAGGCTTTTCGACAAATCGATTGTGCTGGCGTGCTGCATTGCGGCCGCCATGGGTCTTGCTGTGGACGCTCGCCTGGTCGCGGCGTTTTGCCTTGGCGTTATTGCCGCTTCGCTGGCCGAAGTCGCACAGGGGGAACGCACGCGCCGTGCAAGCGAGGCCGCAAGTTACGCTTACATCATCGCGGCTGTCTTCGTGCCACCGTTTGTGCCGTTTGCGCCTCTCGCCCTCTATGACATCGCGCGGCACATGCGCCGTGAGCACGCCTGGGTCGCGCTGGGCATTGGCTCCGTCTTTGCTTTTGCGCTCATTGCGGACCTACGCGCCGACGCGCTCACCGCCCGAACGCTCCTGCTGACCGCCATCCTTTCGGTTGCCGCCACCTTGCTATCGCTACGCACCGCCCAGTTGGAGCGCGAGCAGCAGCGCATGCGCCGTACCCGCGACGAGCTGCAAGAACGAGCCCTCACGCTCGAAGCGCGCAACCGCGACCTCGCCGATCGTCAGGACTACGAAGTCGAGCTCGCGACGCTCGCCGAACGCGCCCGCATCGCGCGCGAGATCCACGACAATGTGGGCCACCAGCTCGCGCGCGCCTCGCTGCAAGCCGAAGCCCTGCGCGTGGTCCACGCCGACGAGCCCGGCGTCGCCGCCGATTTCGCCGACGTTAAACGCACGGTTGACGAGGCGCTCCAGCTTGTGCGCACCAGCGTCCACGCGCTCAACGACAACGCTGTCGACCTTTCCGTGCAGCTCGAACGCATTGTTGAAGGCGCGCGCTCGGACGGCGGCCCGCAGATTGAGCTTGAAGTTATGGCCGAGCATGCACCCGCAAACGTCGCCAACTGCTTTGCGGCGGTCCTGCGCGAGGCGCTCTCCAACACCATGCGCCACGCTTGCGCCCAGACCGTCACTGTACGATGCATGGAGCATCCGTCGTTTTACCAGCTCATCGTTACCGACGATGGCGCGGGCGAGGTCCAAGCAAGCAGCCGCGGCGCCGCGGAGGGCATGGGGCTCGCCTCCATGCGCGAGCGCATCGAGGCGCTTGGCGGCACCTTCACCGCCGGCCCGCGTGCCAGCGCCGGCGGCTGGCGCGTGTTTGCCACCGTTCCCAAACAACAAGGAGATGAGGGCCGATGAGGCTCATCGTTGTCGACGACGACCGCTTGGTGGTCGATTCGCTCAAGATTATCCTGGGCGCCCAGCCGCAGATCGAAGTGGTGGGCACCGGTGCCAACCGCAACGATGCGGTTTCGCTCTATGCCGAACACGCGCCCGATATCGCACTGCTCGACATTCAGATGCCGGGGCGTGACGGACTTTCGGCGGCGCGCGAGATCCTTGAGCGCGACCCTTCGGCGCGCGTGGTGTTTCTGACGACATTCTCGGATGACGAGTACATCGTGTCGGCGCTCAAACTGGGTGCCCGCGGCTACCTGATCAAGACCGATGTCGCCGCCATTCCTCCGGCATTGACGCAAGTCATGGACGGCAAACGCGTACTCGAGGGCAAGGCGATCGAGGACATCAATTTTGACGGAACGGGCGTTGAGGCGGGCACACTCCGCCGACCCGCGGCCTTCGCCAGCCTAACCGACCGCGAGTTCGAAGTCGCCGAGCTCATCGCCCGCGGCCTCGACAACAAGGAGATCGCCGCCACCGCCTATATGGGCGAAGGCACCGTGCGCAACCACATCAGCTCAATCCTGGCAAAGATGGACCTGCGCAACCGCACGCAGATCGCCATCGCCTACCTGCGAGGGTAGTTGCCCAACGGCCGACCACCCCGGCATAGCAAAATGTCTGCTACCGCTTTAATGCCATTTCAAAACTATGCCGGTTTACGGGGCTAAACCCAGGAACCCCGTCCATACTTGCTTTTTTCGAAAATTGACGGCTCATCTACCTGCGGTTTTATTCTTGCAACTATCGGCATGGTTGGGGGTTCGCGATTCGGCCCCGTAAACCGACATAGTTTTGGAACAGTGGGGTCACATACCGACGCCCCGCAAGCCGTACAGAGCCAAAAATGATCCGTTTTCCTCCGTCCCCAACGGATCAACTCAAAACTATGCCGGTTTACTACGATGAATCGCCCACCTTCGACCACGGTAAATTGCGCGCTTGCAAAACCGCAGGTAGAACGCTTGCGATATTTAGAAAAATGCAATCATGGTCGGGAATGTCGAATTCATCGTAGTAAACCGACATAGTTTTGTTCGGATAGTCCCGCACGGATACCATCCCAGGCCTCGCGGAACCAAAATGATCCGTTTTCTTCCGCCCGCGGAGGTCGGCTGACGGCGCCCGCCACGGAATCGGCCCATCTACTACGTTTGACCCGACATCCCCAACCATACCCCCGTTTTGAACAAAACCGCAGGCGTTCTACCTGCGGTTTTGTTTTCGCGTTTTTTGGCATGGTTGGGGGTAAGGGACTAAACGTAGTAGATGGGCCGGTTCCATGGCAAGCCCTTCTCGCCTACGCACAAAAGCGCCGCCACGGAGGAGGGAGATACCTCCGTGGCGGCTACATTTTTGGCTTTTCGCCAGCGGCCCGGGGCCTTTTGGCCCCGGGCGCTGTCAGCGCGCCTAGCGCTTACGGATACCCCAGACTAGGGCTCCGACGCCGGCCATGGCTATGACGAATGCCATGAGCAGTGCGGCAGCCTGCTGGTCGCCCGTGGTGGGCAGGAAACCCTTGACCGTCTTGACGATGTTCGTCACGGTCTTGGGCGTGCCGGGATCGGGCGTCGGCACGGGCGTCTCGGACTTCTTGTACGTGTTGTTGAACACGATACCCTCGACGCTCTTGTCGCCCTTGGTAAAGGCGACGTTCGCCTTGAGGTTGCCCTCGCCGTCGTCGACCACGTTAACGGTCGCGGTAAAGACGGACTTGTCGTAGGTCATACCGGCCTCGTCGCCCTTGACCTCGCTGATGGTGTAGACGTACGTACCGGGCTCGTCGTACTCGAACTTGTCGAAGTTGATCTTGCCGTCGGCATCGTTGGTGACGGTGGACTCGACGTCCTCGCCAACGAGCTTAAAGCTAAACTCGTCCTTCTTGAGTTCGCGTCCCTCGAGTACCTTGATGGCGCCGATGGAAACCTGCGTGGGCATGGCGTGATACTTGTTGGTAAAGCCAGCCGACTCGGTAGTTCCCTCGAGCTTGTGCGACGCGGTCAGCGTGCCGTCGCCGTTGTCGGAGACGGTGGTCACGACGGTGTAGGTCGTGCCGTCATAGGTGACACCCTTGTACAGGCCGAGCGCGTTGGGGCAAGCCTCGCGCAGCGTGTACGTGTGCGTACCGGGCGCCTCGTAGCGAATCGGGCTCAGCGTAACGTTACCGTTGGCGTCGTTGGTGCCACTAGCGACAGTCACGCCGTCCTCGAGCAGCTCAAACGTGAACTCGCCAGCTGCAAGGTCGCGTCCGGTCAGACGCTTAACCGTCTTGACCTGATCGGTCACGGAAGAATCGGTGGGTGCCACGCCGTACGTGTTGGTGAACGTGAAGGCGGCACCGTCGTCGCCGTTGCGCACGACGCTCAGATGTCCGGCGCCGTCATCGGTCACGGTGTAGGAAACCTTGCGCGCGGTGTTGGCGTCATTGGTCACGCCAGGGGCGCTACCGGATTCGGTCACCGTATAGGTAAAGGTGTGCGAGCGCGGAGCGGTGGGGGCTGCGGGCTCGGACTCGTCGCTGGACTCGTCGGCGTTGGCATCAGCGTCGGCGTCGGCCTCGGCTTCGTCAGCTTCGTCTGCCTCGACCTTATCGGTCACATCGGTCGTCACGCCCAGGGCGCGGTTGAGGTCCTCGAGCGTAAAGCGAATCTTGCCAAAGTCCACGTTGCCGGCCGTGTCGTTGGTCGCAGTCGTATGCTCGGGCATCGGGGCGCCCGCCTCATCGGCAGTCACGGTAAAGGTGAACTTGCCCGCGATGTCGGCCGGGGTCAGGCCCTTGTCTGCCTGGAGCTTCTTGGTGCCGGCGAGCGTGGCATAGACGGCCTCGGCGCCGTAGACGTTCTCGAACACGGGCTTGGCATCACCGTAGTCGGTCGTCGCCGTCAGGGTGCCGTCGCCGTTATCGATAACGATGACCTTAAAGCTAAAGCTCGACTTAGCGGCGGTAATGCCCATGCCGGCCAGCGAGTTCGTGTACTCAAAGGCTGTGTAGTTGATAGTCCACGCAAGCTTGCCGTCCGCGTCGGTGCGGATGGCGCGCCCGGTGCTTACCAGGTCGGCAAGCATATCGGTCGTGTAATGCAGAGCGCCAAAGCTCACCTGGCCGTTATAGTTGAACGTCGGCGTACCGCTGATGGCTTCCGTCTCGCCCGCGTAGGCGATGCCAAAGTAGAACTCGCCGTCGGCCAGTGGACGACCGGTCAGGGTCTTGGTGGCAACGACCTGAGCAACGGCACCACCAGGTGCATCGGTCGTGGCGCTATAGCTGTTGACGAACGGGACCACAGCGCTCTCGACCGCAGCGGCACCAGTCTTGTACTCGGTTACCGGCGTTCCCTTGTCGGGGTTGCCAGTAACGGTCGTGGTAGCAGTGAGCGTGCCGGCGCCATCGTCGGCGATAGCGATCGTCACGGTGCGCTCGGCGTCGTCATAGGTGTAACCGGGCTGGCCGTCGTTCTTCTCGGCAACGGTGTATGTAAAGGTCTTGCCCGCGTCAGCCTGCGTAAACTTGACCTCATGGCCAGCCAGGATGTCGATCAGACCAACCGTTGCCTCTGCCGTTGCAGGGGACTTGTACACGTTGGCGCCCTCGTGCAGGCCGAGCGCGATGGCAGAGGCCTCGTCGGCGGGCGTCACGGTAAAGGTGAACTGACCCTCGGTCATGGGACGTCCGGAGAGGGTCTTGCTGAGCTTAAGGCCGCCGGCCGCGGCGTAATCGAGCTCAGTGCGGTACGTGTTGGTAAAACGTCCGCTTTCCTTCTTGGTGACGTTGGCGGTCAGGACGCCCTCGCCGTTCTCGGTCACGGTCACTTCGGCGGTCGCGACATGTCCGTCATACGTCATGCCCGCCGCGTTGCCCGCGTTCTCGCGGATCTCATATTTGTAGGTTCCGGCAGCCGTGTAGCGGATCTTGCCGAAGTTGATGGCGGCGATGCCGTCCTTCGCGTCCTTCTTGTTCACGGTCACGGTTGCGGGGTCGGGCAGCGGGGTGCCCTCGGCGGCGGTAATGGTAAAGCTGAACTCGTCGGAGTCCGTCCAAGCGCGACCATCGACAGCCTTGCTCAGGCCAAAGTCGAGCTCTGCGTCGATCGGGGTCACACTGTAAGAGTTCTTGAACTCGGCGGGCTCGGTGCCCTTCAGGACATGCGTGGCACTGAGCGTACCGTCGCCCTTGTCGGTGATGGTGGTCTCGATGGTGTATTCGGCGGTGCTGTAGGTGATGCCCTTGCTGGTGGTTCCGCCGTTGACCTCGCGCAGCGTGTAGGTGTGCTTGCCGGCCTTGTCGTACTTCACGGCGCTCATCGTGATGTTGCCTTCGGCATTGTTGGTGCCGGTGGCGACGACCTTGGCGCCCTCGCCCTCGCCCTCGACGAGCTCGAAGGAGAACTCGCCGTCCTTGAGGTCGCGGCCGGTCAGGAACTTGGTCGCGGTGATCTGGTCGGTGACGCTGGAGCTCTCGGGGGTCACGTTGTAGGAGTTCTTGAACTCGGCAACCTTGACGTCCTTCAGAACATGCGTGGCACTGAGCGTACCGTCACCGTTGTCCGTGATGGTGGTCTCGATGGTGAACTTGGCATCGCTGTAGGTGATACCGCCAGCGTTGCCCTTGACCTCGCGCAGCGTATAGGTGTGCTTGCCGGCAGCAGTGTACTCGATGGGGCTCATCGTAATCTTGCCTTCGGCATTGTTAGTACCGGTGGCGACGACCTTGGCGTCCTCGCCCTCGACGAGCTCGAAGGAGAACTCGCCGGCAGTAAGCTCGCGTCCAGTCAGGACCTTAGTCGCCTTGACCTGGTCAGTGACGCTGGAGCTCTTAGGGGTCAGATTGTATGCGTTCTTGAACTCGATGCTCTTGGCGCCCTCGGCGCCCTTTATCTCGTGCGTAGCCACCAGCTGGCCCTTGCCGTTATCGCTGATAGTCGTCACGATGGTGTGGACCGTATCGTCGTAGGTGATGCCACCGGCGTTGCCCTTAACCTCGTGCAGCGTGTAGGTGTGCTGGCCGATCTCGGTGTACCTGATGGGGCTGAACGTCACCTTGCCGTCGGCGGCGTTCGCAACGGTCTCAATAAGCTCGGAGTCCTCGCCCTTAACCTCGCGCAACTCAAAGCTGAACTCGCCGGCCGTAAGGTCGCGCCCGGTCAGGGACTTGGTTACGTCAATCTTGTCGGTAACGCTGGACTCAACAGGATTCGTAGTGTAGGTGTTCCTGAACTCGGTCACGCCGGCTTCGCTCCAGGCTACATTCACATCAGCGCTCAGCTCGCCCTTCTTGTTGGGCGTCACCGTCACGGTAATCTCCGCGACGTTCTTGCTGTAGGCGATGCCGTCAACCGTGGTCCCGGCGTTCTTTTCGCTGACTTTGTAGACATACGTGCCGGGCTCGGCGTAGGTGATCTCACCGAAATCGATAGCCGTGTTGCCCTCGGTCGCAGTCGCGATCGCGGACGCGGGCATCGGGGCGTTATCCTCGGACGTCAGCCCAAACTCAAACGTGTCCTCATCCGTCCACTCGCGGCCCTCGAGCACCTTGGTTAGGCCAAAGCTGGCCTTGGTATCCACCGTTGTCGGCGTCATGTCGTACTTATAGCTGATCTTGCCGTTGTTGCCCAAGTGAACGTCAACCTCCGTGGCGTTCGACTTGGCAGACGTGTTGTTCCACTTGGGATTGAGCACGTCGGCCGCGGTGCCGGTGAGGTTACCGCCCACGCTCTCCTTGGTGGTGTGGAGCTCATCAATAAAGGCCAGACGTGCGGTTCCCTTGCTAAACGACAGGTTTCCACTCGCGTCGCGCACGACGGCGCCCTCAAAGTTCGCAGCGTCTTCACCGGCAAACTCAATAACAGCAGTACGGGATTCGGCCTTTCCGTCTGCGCCCAGCGCCTCAAACTCATCCTTGTAGTAATACTTGCTGCCGACAGGCAGCGAACCCGTTGCAGGCGTCGTGCAGTTCTTATCCGTGTAAATGGGGGTCTGCTTCTGGAAATAGTAATAGCGGTTGGTGTCGGCAGGCTCAAAGTTCGCGATCGTATCGCCCAGCGCGCCAGCGTTCCACTTGTTCGCGTAGAAGTTAACGGTCTTGGAACCGTTCTCCGCGGTGGTCGTATTGCTCTTGATGTAGTCCTCGAGCCCCTTTACGTTCTTGGGCGTAAAGAGGTTATCGAGCGCTTCTTTCTTAACGCTCGAGGTGTAGTTCACCTGGATGGGCTCAGTATTGTCGACCGTAAGAACGCCGTCGGTGATCTTAAAGTGGCGCAGCGGAATCAGCGACGCAGGAATCTTAGCCGTTACGATATCGCCGGTCTGAGGCTTGCCCTCTTCGGCATGCTGAACGGTGATGACCAGGTTCGCAGCGGCACCAGAAAATGTGTAGGTGTCGACGTTACCCTCGGGCTTCTTTGACGGTTTTTCAAACGTCTCGCCACCATACACGACGGACGTAAAGTTGTCGACCTGCATAAAGTCGCCCAGCTCATCGGTAAACGTGATGTAGCCGGACTTATGCTCGCCATAACCGCTGTGAACTTCTGTCGGGTAACCAGTTTGGATAATGCTTCCCGAGATCTCTTCGAAGATTTTCTCGAGCTCAGAGGCGCTGGTTGCCGACTTGTAGTAGTCGGAGTTTTCCGCACGCGTGCCATAGTCGATGACCCACTCGCCCCAGAAAGAGATGCTTGACGTGGCACCAGGATAGTTGCTCGACACAGCATGCATGAACTTGTTCACTTTGCTCGTGCCTTCAGCTGTGGGGTCGGCGCTGGGATTTGCTCCGTTAAAGATGCCAATAGTATAAATGTCGGCACCATTAGCTTTGAGGCTCTTGGCGCTAGCGATGGCGCTATCGGCAACACTTGCCTGGAATCCACTTGAACTCGTAGGTGAGCCATCGGTAAAGAACACAACAATCTTCTTGGCATCTGCACGACCAGAATTAATAGTAATGTTCTCGGCCAGCTCCAGACCATAGTCGGCTTGCGTGGAACCGGCAGGATTGATGTTGCCAACCGTGTCCTTGAGGCTATCCGCATCCTTGCCCTTGCAGGACGTCAGGTTCTTCATGGTCTGCGAGTAGTTGTAGGTGTACCGTCCATCACGATAAGTGTCGTTGCCGACCTTATCAGTCTTCTTCTTGCCCGCAAACTTTACGATGGCAACCCGATGCTGCTTGGACGCATCTGTAAAGCTTTGGTTTTGCGCGGCGATGGCGTCAATAAAGGTATTGGCGGCCGTCTTTAGCGCATCGATGCGCTTTGTGTTGTCGCCCGTGCCCATAGGGTCGTCCATCGAGCCAGAAGCATCCAGCACCATCACGATGTCGAGCGGCTTGCCGGAAATCGTCGTATCGGATGTCGAAGAGATGGCAGACAGCGTGGTCAGGAAATCCGAATCCCCGCTCTCGACTGCCTTGACCGTCTTGTCGGTCCAGATTCGGCCGACGTTTTGAGTTGTTACTTCCTTTCCGTTATAGCCGCCGGCCCAGAACTTCCAGTAGTTGCTGGTGTCGGGGTCGACGACCTTTCCGGTCATTGTCGGTCCGTCCATTCCGGTGCTGGACCTGGCGTTGGCCTCGGGCAGCATGGCAAATGCTGCAGCCGGCAACACAAGCACTACGGCAAGTATCACCGCCAAGAGACCCCTCGTGTACTTACTCATCGCGTCTCCCTTCTCGCGGTCTCAGACCTTGCAACAGCCTAAAGTTACGAAATGAGACACAATTTGGGCAGGTGACACATGCTCCAGATTCCGTTTTGGGCGTGAGACAAATGTCTCACCAAAGTTGAGACACGGCATTTTCGCAGGAAAACGGGTGCGACTCGGAACCATCAGGCAAAAATGATCCGCTTTCTTCCGTCCCCGGGGGATCAATTGGTGGTGCTCGCCTCAAAACTGGCCCATCTACTACGTTTGACCCGATACCCCTGACCATAACCGCGTTTAATGAAAAACCGCAGGCGTTCTACCTGCGGTTTTGTTTTTGCGATTTTCTGTATGGTCGGAGGTTCGCTATCCAGCCCCGTAAACCGGCATAGTTTTGTTCGTGGCGGCCCAACCGCGCGTTTAAGCGCGGGGCCGGTGGGGCATTTTTGCCCCGCCGGCCCCTATTCCAGCTCAATTCCAGCGTTACTCCGGCTTGGTTTCTACCGTGGGAGTCTTATCGACCGCAACTGGGGTGCGGGCGGTATCCATAGTCAGGCAGTGCTTGGGGCAGCTTTCGATGCACTCGCCGCACACCACGCAGGCATACGGGTCAATCGACCAGGTGCCGCCTTTGCGATCGACCGCAAGCGCGCCCGCCGGGCAACGACGCGCGCACATGCCGCAGCAAATGCACACGTCCATGTCATTGACGATATGCCCGCGCAGGCGCTCGGGCGCCGTCAGCTCCTCCTGCGGATAGCACACCGTGACCGGCGGCTTGACCATAGAGCCCAAGGCCGTCTTGGCAAATGTCAGCAAACTCATGCCGCGCCTACCTTTCCGTGCAGCTAATGCAGGGGTCGATGGTCAGGATAATCATGGGCACGTTGGCAAGGAGCACACCCTGCAGCGCATGTGTCAGACCCGCCAGGTTCTGCGACGTCGGCGTGCGCACGCGAAAACGGTCCAGGTTCTTGGTGCCGTTGCCGCGCACATAGTAGTACGCCTCGCCGCGCGGCTGCTCAATCACAACCTCGCCGCGCGCGCCGTCGGCCGGCGTGAGCTTGGTGCGCCCGCCGATACCGTCGTGCGGAATCTTGCCCACAAGCTCCTTGATGATGTCCATGGCCTGCGTGACCTCGGCGCAACGCACCTGGCAGCGGGCGTAGCAATCGCCATCGGTAGCAACGATGGGCTCAAACGCGGCCAGGTCCGCATAGGCACCGTCGCCAAACATGCGCACGTCGTAATCCACGCCCGAGGCGCGGCCGAACGGGCCGACCATCGAAAGCTCCAGCGCGTCCTTCTTGCTGATCACGCCCACGCCGTGCAGGCGCTCGCCGCAGCTATTGTCGTCCAAAAACGTATGCACCAGGGCCTCGTAGTCGGGACGCATGGCGTCGAGCGTCTGGACAATGCCCGCTAGCTCGGAGTCCTCAATGTCGTGCTTAAGACCGCCGATCTCGTTGATTGACAAAATCACGCGACCGCCGCACGTACTCTCAAAGATATTGAGAATCTGCTCTCGCAGCGTCCACGACCGATAGAACAGCGCCTCGAAGCCAAAGGCATCGGCGAGCAGGCCCAACCACAGCAGGTGCGAGTGAATGCGCGAAAGCTCGTGCAAAATGGTGCGGATATACTGCACGCGACCGGGCACCTCGATGCCGAACATGCGCTCGCAGGCGCTGGCATAGCCGTAGCTATGGCCCACGGCGCAGATACCGCAGATGCGCTCGGCGATGTAGCCAAACTGATGCATATCACGCTTTTCGGTGAGCTTCTCGAGTCCGCGGTGCACAAAGCCGATCTGCGGAATTGCCTCGATGACACGGTCGTCCTCGATCACCAGGTCCAGATGAAGCGGCTCGGGCAGCACCGGGTGCTGCGGGCCAAACGGAATAACGGAGCGATGCGCCATGGACCTTACGCCTCCTTTTTCTGCTTGTCGCGGGCGGCCTTGGCGGCAAGCGCCGCGCGGACCTTGGCCGCTTTCTCAGGATCCATGGCGGCGAGCTTTGCCTCCATCTCGGCGGCTTTAAGCGCCGCCTTGGCAGCAGCTTCATTGTGCTGAGCATCGGAGCCGGCAGCCGCATCGGGCTGAGCGGCAGCGTCCGCAGCATCGCCAGCGCCCGCAACGCCCTCCCCCGCAGCGGCCGCGGCAACCTTCTCGGCTGCGGCCTTGCGCGCCTTGGCCTCGGCGGCGGCACGCACCTTCATGGCCTTCTCGCGCGCGGCCTTCACCTCGGGCGTGATAACGCTCATAGGCTCGGCAGTCGAGACCTGGTAGAAAAAGCCCTTAAAGTCGATCTGCATGTCGGTGATGGCAAGACCAAATAGGTCGTGGACCTCATTTTCAAACGGGAATACCGCCGGATAGTACGAGCTGATGGACGGAATCTCCTGGTACTGATCAATTCCCTCGACCACCAGGTTCTCAATCGCATAGCTGCCGTCCTGCGCGATATGCTCCTGAGCAGCACGAACGTTGATAAACGTGTAGACCAGGCGATACGAGCCGTCGTCGACGTTGCGCTCGGCGTGCATTTGCACAAAGCGCGCGCCGGCACCCTTGAGCGCCTGCACATGTGACAGGAGCTCGTCAATCCCGACGGTGGCATAGATAGCCTTTTGCATTACTCGGCCTCCTTTGCAGCGGCGGGCGCGGTGGGCGTCTCAACAGGTGCGTCGTCAGCGACGGGCGCAGCGGACTTCCCGGCAGGCGCGTCACCGGCGCCATCAGCCCCGGCCCCCGCTGCCACAAACCCGTCCTCGCCCAGCTCAACGCCACCGTCCCAGGTAGCGGTGCCGCCCACGGTGAGCGGATCGCCGCCGGCGCGCATCACGGCCTCCTTCTGGTCCAGAATGCCGCACGCCTCCACGATGGCATCGATCACCGTCTCGGGGCGAATGGCGCACCCGGGCGCGTACACGTCCACGGGAATCGCGCGGTCCACGCCGCCGATCACGTTATAGGCATCGCGGAACACACCGCCCGAACACGCGCAGATACCGCAGGCCACCACGCACTTGGGCTCGAGCATCTGGTTGTAGATCTGGCGCACGACGGGCAGGTTCTGAGCGTTGACCGACCCCGTTACCAAAAAGATATCCGCATGCTTGGGGTTGCCGGTGTTGACCACGCCAAAGCGCTCCGCATCGAACAGCGGCGTGAGCGAGGCCAACACCTCGATATCGCATCCGTTGCAGCTCGAGCCGTCGTAATGAATAACCCACGGCGAGCGCGACATTTTATGATTCATGGATGCCGCCTCCTAAATAAACACGTCAACGAGGATGGGCATAAGGTTGAGCAGGCCAAATACCAGCGCCACGCCCCAGCCGAGCTTAAAGCAGCTGCGCCAGGTGCTGCGCGCGAAGGTGTTGTCAATCAGCACCTCGACAAAGTACGTCGCAGCCATCACGACCAGGGCTACGACCCAGCTCACCGGGTTGTCCCAGACAAAGAACATGCCCACCCACATCAAAAACAGCACGGTCTCGCACCAGTGCATAAGGGTCATCTTGGCCAGCGTGCCGCCGCTCATCTCGGTGGCGACGCCCTGGACGATCTCCTGATGCGCGTGATGTGAGTACGAAAGGTCAAACGGCGACTTGCGCAGCTTGATGGTGAGCACCGCGAGCAGCGCGAGGAAAATGGGCGCGCTGTACACGATGATGGGGGCCGACTGCCCCGTCACGGCGATGGAATCGAAGCTATCGGTGGCAAGGTACAAGCCCACGCTCATCAGCAGAACGGCGGGCTCGTAACTCATAACCTGCAGCAACTCACGATCGGCGCCGACCTGGGCAAACGGGCTTTGCGTCGAGGCGGACGCCAGCACCACAAAGATCGCGGCGAGCGTCACCATAAAGGCGCACAGCAGCGTGTTGGAGCCCGACACAAAGATGCCGCCGCCCACGGCGGTAAAGATGAGCGCGCACGCCATGTAGGTATCGTCCATGGTGTTTACGCTGGCAGGGGCTTTACGCAGCAGCTTGGCAACGTCGTAGAAGGGCTGCAGCAGACGCGGCCCCACGCGACCCTGCATGCGAGCGGACAGCTTGCGGTCAAGGCCGTCAATCAAACCGCCCACAAGCGGCGCCAGCAAGGCAAACGCCACGGTACCAATAAAAATGCCCACGACGCCCGAGCCTTCGAAATACTTGCCGCGCAGCACCGAGGGCGCACTCATGGCAAGCCGCTCGGGCCCAATCCACGCGCAGCACAGCAGCGCAAACAAGATAATGCTGCAGCACACGACGCTACCCGCGGGGCCAATACGCTTCTCGCCAAGGGCGTCCTCCGAGTACCAATTGCGCTTTTCGGCCTTTACCTCGTGTCCCATCGAGCCGCGGAAATGACGGTAGTTCTCGGTTCCAACGCCCGAAAGGTACACGTTGACGTGCGGCTTATTGCTCACGCGGAACGACGTCAGCAGCACCACGGCGATAAACGCCACGATAACCACCATCAGATACATGGCGTCCTTGCCAATAACGTACGGCACGCGGCCAAACACCATGGCCAAGTAAGGCGACACCAGACCGCTCGAGATAACCGGGAACGCCACGCAGCACAGAATCAGCAGCGCGGCGATGGTGTTGAGCGCCATCCATTCGGTCTTATGGACATTAACCTCAACGTTTTGAGCCGTGGGGTCGACGCCCGAAAGTTTGGCAAGCCACTTGCCCCAGAAGTAAAACGTCGCGGCCGAGCCAAAGGCAAGCACCATGATCATGAGCACGTTGCCGGTCTGCGCAAACGCCACCAGGGCACCCCACTTGGACACGAGCATGCCAAACGGCGCCACAAACATGCCCATGATGCCCAGCATCATCAGACGCGTCAGGTGCGGCATGCGGCTGAACATACCGTCCATGTCCTCGATATTGCGGCTGCCGATATGATGCTCGGCGGTGCCCACGCACAGGAACAGCAGCGATTTGGCCACCGTGTGGAACAGGATCAGGAAGATGGCGGCCCACACGGCCTCGGGCGCGCCGACACCCAAGCAGGCACTGATGAGGCCCAAGTTGGAAATGGTGGAGTACGCGAGCACGCGTTTGGCGTTGCTCTGCGAGATGGCCATGAGGGCAGCGAGCAAAAACGTGATGGCACCCACACTCGTGACCATAAAGCCGGTCACGGGATAGATGGCATAGAGCGGGCTCAGCTTGACCATTAGGAACACGCCGGCTTTGACCATGGTGGACGAATGCAGCAGGGCGCTCGTGGGCGTGGGGGCAACCATGGCACCGAGCAGCCAAGTGTGGAACGGCATCTGTGCGGCCTTGGTGAGCGCGGCGAGCGACAGCAGGATGACCGGCATCACCAGCAGCGCGGATTGCGCGGTTCCGGCGCCGGAAAGCTCGATCATGCCCGAGATGGTCAACGGCATGCCGTTAACGTGCAGGTACATGAGTCCGGCCAAAAACGCGATACCGCCCAGCATGTTGAGGATGATCTGGGTGAAGGCGTTCTTGATGGCCTCGGGCGTGCGCGTGTAGCCAATCATGAGGAACGAGCACACGGTGGTGATCTCCCAGCCGCAGAACAGCCACTCAAGGTTGTCGCTCGTCACGATGACGAACATGGCCGAGAGGAACAGGAACATGAGCGCCAGGAACTGCGGGCGACGGTCGGGCGCGGTCTGCCCGCGCAGCGCGGCCTCGTGCTCGTCGTGGGCCTGGAAGTCCTTCATGTAGCCCAGGGCATACACGCAGATTAGGCTGCCGACGATGCCGACGGCGAGGACCATGATCACGCTCATGTAGTCCAGGTAGAGCGGCGTCGCCGTGACGGCTTCGGCCGCGGGCAGCGTCATGGTCGCAAAGGCGAGCGACCCCACCAGCTGGACTATGCCGAGCACTGTGGTAAGCACGTTCCTATATTTATACGCGTTGTACAGGATGACAGCGCACAGGATGACATCGATGGCGGAGCTGATGATCGAGAGCACATGCGAGGTGCCGGGGGCAACCTCAAAGCTCTGCGGGCCCGTGCCAAAAAACATGACGGCGACTACAACTGTCACCGCCATAATGATGCCGGAACCTATGAGCCCCACCGCATCGCGGGCGCGGTCACCGCGCGCGAACAGCATACCCAGCGCCGGTACCAGCGGAAACAGGGTAAGGAAATACAGTAGCGTCATACCATCACTCCCCCATGCAAAAACGCTGCAATTGTTTAACGTTATAGCTCAATTGAGGAGTGGCGGCGGCAGGTTTTCGGTCAACTGGGGAGTTTTAGGCGTACGGGGTAAGGAGTCTGTCCGCATTGGAGTAGAGGGGTGACGCTCCCTTACCGCAGCGGCAGGCGCGCGGGCCACTGTGCGCGGTTTATTGGCCACGTTGGAAGATGTCCCGATAGGCTCGCGGCAGTCCGAAAAGTTGGCGCGGCAAGAAAAATGCGCCCCTGTGGGCGCACCATCCCGTTCGCTATTCCGCCTTTTTAACGCGCGGCTTGCGTCCGCGCGGCTTATCGACCAGCGCGGACTCACCGCTCTCGCGATACTGGCGGCACCAGGCCTTGACTGAAGACTCGCTGGGAATCCCATACTTGATCATGGTCTCGCGAACCGTCAGGCCGTTTTTCAGACGGTCCTTAACCACGGCGAGTTTTACGTCGTACGAATAGATGTGATGGCAAGCGCCCGCATTGAGCACGGCGTCGGCACCGCCCACGGCATATGCGCGGGCCCACTGACGAGCCGTGGCCTGGGGAATGCCAAGCTTTGCGGCGAGGGCGCGGTGACCGACCCCCTCTTGGAGGATCTCGACGGCGCGCTGCCTAACCTCGGGCGCATGCGTGCGAGTCCTTGTTGCTTCCGACATACCTGCCACTTCTTAGCCTTAACCGTTAATCTGCTTTCTTACGTGCTTGTTAGATAGTAGCATTTTGCTGTTCGCGCGTAACAGTTAACTGAAAATTGCAACGGTGGCATCTGGGCATTTGGCATCAATTTACGACATTTCTTTATCGATTATTTACGCTGGTAGCTAGCTCGCAGCCAATCGTCATTCGCTTGCCAACAAAATTGGCATCTCTTTATGTCCTTTGGTATAGAGGATATAATTATTAACCCCTCCCCTAATAATTTTGAGCGGTCTGCAAGGCAGTAGACGTCCTCGCTCCTCATGATTAGCGCGCATTGCCATCCACTGGAGCAAAACAAGAAGGGCGGGACCTGCTGCGCTTGCAGACCCCGCCCCGGTTGACACCCGATGGGACGCAGTCGGGCGAGGCGGATCCGTGCTACCGCCCCGCCTGGCCGCGAAGTTAACTACAGCTCGTTGGCCGCGTGATATGCCGTGCGGATGGCGCTCGCGATATCGGCGGTGCGCTCGCCCGAGCAGTCGCCCACGCAGGTCATGGGCACCGTCACGCCGTCCAGGTCAAACGCGTTGGCCTTGGAGCCCACGGCCATCACCACGTAATCGCAGGCGATTTTCACCGGCTCCTCGGCGCCGTCCTCAGTGGTGCGAATGGCCTCCACGCCCTCGTCGGTAATGGCGGTCAGGCGGGTCTTCACGTGCTGCTCCACGTTGTGCTCGGCAAAGTCGCCCATGATCAGCGGCAGAATGGTCTCGGACTCGCCCGCGGCAATCTTGTCGAGCATCTCCACGATCGCCACCTCGCAGCCGTGCTGCAGCAGGTACTCGGCAGTCTCGGTGCCCACCAGGCCACCGCCAATGACGGCGACGCGGCCCGTAAGCTCCACCTTGCCGGCCAGCACGTCCCAGCTCGAGACGACCTTGTCCGAGTCGGCACCCGGAACAGGGATGACCACGTCGTGCGCGCCCACGGCCACAATCGCGGCGTCGGCGGCGTTGAGGTCCTCAGCGGTAGCGGCATGGTTGAGCTCAACCTTCACGCCCAGGCCGGGCAGAATCTTCTCGTAGTACTCGACGGAGCGCATGATCTCGTCCTTGCGCGGAGGCGCGGCCGCCAGCACAATCTGGCCGCCCAAGTGATCGCTCGCCTCGTAGACGGTCACGTCGTAGCCGCGCTTGGCCGCCACGCGCGCGGCCTCCAGGCCGGCGATGCCGCCGCCCACCACGGCGATCTTCTTGTCGCCCTCGCCCGGCTTAATGGCGATGGTCGCCTCGTCGCCGTTCTCGGCATTGAGCACGCACGAGATGTACTTGCGGTTTTGAATCGCGTCGACGCAGCCCTTGTTGCAGTTGAGGCACTCGCGGATGGGCTCACCCGTGGCGGCCTTCAGCGCAATGTCGGGGTCGCACATGAGCGAGCGGCCATAGGCGATGATGTCGGCCGCGCCGTCTTCCAGAATCTTTTCGCCGGCCTCGACCGAGACAACACGGCCGACGGTGGCCACCGGCACGGAGACCAGGGCCTTAACGCGCTCGGCCACCGGCAGCGTCCAGTTGTAGGGCATGGCGCCCATGGGCGGAATGGTATCGCCCATGTTGCCGGTATGGTTTGCCTGCGCGACCTGGATCATGTCGATGCCGGCGCCCTCGAGCAGCTTGGCGAACTCGCAGGCCTCGTCGGGCTGCAGGCCGCCCTTGCCGCGCGGCGTGCCGTCGGGGTTCTCCATGATCACGGGGAGCTTGTACTCCACCATCAGCTGCGGCGCGGCTTCCTTAATGGCAGCGACGACCTCGAGCGCGTAGCGAACGCGATTCTCGAACGAGCCACCGTACTCGTCGGTGCGCTGGTTGAGGATGGCCGAGCACAGCGAACCCACCAGGCGGTCGCCGTGGACCTCGATGGCGTCGATGCCGGCCTGCTGCGCGCGAGCGGCCGAGGCAGCGATGGCTTCCTTGATCTGGGTGAGCTGCTCCACGCTGGCCTCGTTCACAAAGTGCTGCATATCGTGGTGCAGCTTGGCGTATGCCTGCTTGCGAATCTCGTTGGACTCGGCCATCTTGGCGGCAAAGGTCTCCTCGTCGCCGGCGGCCTTGGCCTCCTGCGCGGCCTTGGCGGCAGCCATGGATCCCATGACCATGCGGCCGACACCGGGCACGTCGTACTCGGGGTGGAACAGCTGCAGCGCGACCTTGGCACCGTGCTTGTGAACGGCATCGGCCAGCGCCTTAAACGTGGGGATCTGGGCGTCGGTTGCCAGCTTGGGCGTGGGGCTTGCGGTCATGACGGGAGCGACGTCGCCGATGACGATGTAGCTCACGCCGCCACGGGCCAGGCGCTCGTAAAAAGCCAGGCTGCGCTCGCCAATGGAGCCGTCACGCTCCTCGTAGCCGGTGGTCAGCGGCGGGAACATAATGCGGTTCTTGAGCTCAAGGGGGCCAACTGTAATGGGCTGGAGCAGCTTGGATGCAGGTGCGGTCATGGACATTCCTCTCTTGTAGGCGCGGCGGCGATGATGCCGCGTAGTTGTCTAGAGGATATGGCATGGGAGCACGACAGCACAACGAAAATCGGCGAATATCAAGTGGCGGCAGGTGGATGGAGCGAGGCAGGGCGTCGGATGGAATGAGCCCGGCCGTCGGTTTGTCTCAATCTGTAACAGTTACTCGGCAAAACCGGGTCTTACTGTTACAGATCGAGACATTCCTCTCGACCCATCCTCAACAATCTAGATCTGTAACAGCTAGGCCCACTTTTGACCCCTACCTGTTACAGATCGAGACAAACCAATCTAGCCTGCCGAAAGATCTAAATCTGTAACAGTTACTCGACAAAATGGGCCCCAGATGTTACAGATCGAGATGCTAGTTTGAAAGGTTAAGAACAGTGCCGAGAGACACAGGGCGGGGTCGTGACACCATTTCCGCGCGGACGGCCGCATCTCGGCAACCAAAATGTAGCTCGTCCCCGCTATTCCGGACATTTCGACCTAATTACGGACATTGTCCACGAATGTCCGGAAAGAGAGGCGTCATGTCCTTCCCTTACTTCACCCTGACAAACTTTCTTGCACGCGTCTCTCCGACCCCCAGAAGCTCCCCGGCGTCGACCATATCGGAGATATGCCTTCGCACCGTCCTCTCGGTAACGTTCGCGATATTCGCCACCGCCGCTACCGTTACGTACCCATAAGATTCCAGCATGCGTTCAATGACCCAATCGACATCGAGCTTCTGAATCGTCTCCAGACTCGACGCTACGGGGACACGCGCATCAAACACATCGCCCTCAACGAGCTCAGGTTGACCGCCGCCATACGCCCACGAGTACTTGAACATATTTCTCGTACCACTTCCCAACGATTCTGCCCTACCGATATTGCTAAAGAACTCAGCAATGATGGGATTTTTAGGCAGCGGGTTAAAATGGCTTGGCGACAACTCACCGATGAATCGCGGGCGGCTCGCGTTCTCAGTATGGATGCCCTCGGCATCGATAACCATTTTTGCTGGGTAAGGATTAGCGTATTCGCGATGGATAAGCGTGTTAGCGATGAGCTCACGCGAAATGACGTCCCTCAGGCTAATCGATTGCGTCCCCTCAAGAAAGAACTTGTCAGGCAGATGCTTCTGAGCGAACTCCAGAAGAATATCGTACGCCTCGATAAGATTAGTCTTCACGACAATACGATCGTCATAGCGGTCCACATCATCGCGCTGGACGTATGCATCAGTTTTGTAAGACGGAGCGATACTTGAAATCACATTGTCTTTGCCAAGCAAAAGGGCGGCTGCAAACGTGTAGCCCTCAACACCCGTCTCGTAGTCTTTGAGATATAGATTTGCGCTTCGGAGTAGATCTTCATCGTTCATCTCTGACCATGGATGATTAGCACGTCTCGCTGTCGCCATCCTCCTAACCCGTTCGAGCAAATCAAGACGCAAGTCCCCCAGCTCAAGATAGGGATAGACTCTCTGCTCGGTATAGTAATCCTGCTTACGGATATACATTGCCGCAAGCTGAGTGTCAGTTGTCACTTTCCGATCCGTATCGGCGATTCTGTCATACGCCACACCCTTCAATTTATGAACGATGGCGCCGACGACCACCCAGATACGCAAAACCAACCTATCCTCATATTCAACCCTCTCAAGCTCGATAGAAGGCGGAGCATTAAAGAAGTTGGGATCATTCAAGCGATTCGCTATGTTGCGCTCTATTTCGACAACACGAGCAGAATCGATTCCAATGACCTCAGGCTTCCCCGTGTCGGATTTTTCAGCATCAACAATCCCGAGCAGGATGTTGCCTCCTTGTCGATTCGCAAAAGAGCAAATCGTTTCAAACGTATCGATTTCCGGAAGGTTTCCGCATCGCTTAAATTCAATGGAAACACCCTCTCCTTTGGCGAGAATTTCTCCAATGTCATCTGAAGTCATACATTTGCCTTTCAGCCGCGCTCTTTTGGGACATTTTAAGTGTTATTCGGACATTTTTAACCCTTTTCCGGACATCGCCCGCGAATGTCCGGAAAAGGAAGTCGCCGAGTCCGAGATAGAAACTGGCCAATAGTAGCCCTCAAGCTCCCTAGCAGAGTTCCTTACACCTGTCTGGCATGCGTCAAAATTAGACGTACGGGACACTCCTTCGACATAGTGCGGGCTATCCGCCGGAATGTCCTAATCTATAACAGTTGGCCGCCCAAATCAGATCTAGGTGTTACAGATTAAGATTTTGATATGAGCAGTTGATGATCGGAACGAAAGCACCGAATGGGAGTGGAACCCATGCCCACACTTAGAGCCGAATAACGGCAACCCAAGCGTAGAACAGCCCAACTATTCCGGACATTTCGTCCTTTTCCGGACATTTTCAACCCATTTCCGGACATTATCCGCGGATGTCCGGAAATGGGCAATTGCGCCCGGAGCGAGATTCAGCCAACAGCGGTTCCTAGTTCCCTAGTAAAGTTCCCTAGTTCCCACCTTACCGACATGTACATGTTCGGGCGTACGGAGCGCCCCCTTCGATATGACAGAGAACGTCCTGTCCAAATATCTCGATCTGTAACACCTAGACGCCCAAATCGGGACTAGATGTTACAGATCGAGATTTTGTTTGGGAAGTTGAGAACTGGGTCGAAAACAATGATCCGCAATAACAAAAAAGCTCGCCGGCTAGGCCGACGAGCTGCAAGTTCTTGGTCGCGGGGGCAGGATTTGAACCTACGACCTCCGGGTTATGAGCCCGGCGAGCTACCAGACTGCTCCACCCCGCAATGTCTGGGCGCCTCATGTGCGCAAGAAAGAATATTACGCGGGAGTTCGGTAGACGGCAAGGAAAATCTCGTAGAGCATAATTCCTTCATATCTTGAACACCCCCGGCGCGAAGAGTCCAGGGCCCGCGACGCCGCTAGACCATCTCGTCAAACAACACCTCCTCATCGAACAGCATGGCCGCGTAAAAATCCTCGGGCCCGTCGACTACACAGTCCTCGAACACGCGATACCTCTCGGCGCGCTCGCGGGCAGCAGCAGCCGCCAGCTCAAACGCGCGGTCGAGCGACATGCCGCACATGAGCTGATACTCAAGCTCTACAGTGAAGTCGCCGCCCACGTCATTCGCCACATCGCCGGCGCGCATGCGCAGCTCGTCGTTCCACGGCAGCAAGACCTTTCGATCGTCATCCTCGTCCGCAAAGGACGCGCCCGCCGCAGCAAGACGCTCAGCCGTCACGTCTTTCGCCGTGGCGCAAATAAAATCTGTCACCGAAGGCTTCTCGCTGTTGATCATTGCCACCGCCGTCTTATCGCCGTCCACGCGGGTCGCGGGAAACTCGTTCAGATATTTAGCTGCAGCGACATTCATCAACGGCAAATCGTCCACATCGATATTCCGATTCGTGAGCAGGCCAATGAGCTCGCGGTCATACGCCTTCGGCGCACCGTAAGAGCCGGGCGCCCACTCGGCAAACTGCCCAAGCATGCCACCTGTGGCCACAAGCACGCTTTCGGCGCTCGTGCGATAGCCAAACTCCCAGTGATAGGAATCGTGCAGCGGGAACGGCCGGCTCGACAGCGGCCCGCAATGCATATGCGTCAGGGCAAACGGATCACCCAAGAAGTCCACGGCAACCGCACCGGAATCACCGGCATTGCCATACCAAACGCGCACGCCATCCCATACTACCAGGCATAGCGTGCAGGCAAACGAAGTGATATCGGCAGCGGGCTGATCGACGGCCACGTCTGCGACCGCACGAAGCGCACGCTCAAACACGCCCTTAAGGGCAGAGGCATCACCCGGCACGAGCTCGCCCCGACGATACGCCTCGGCCGCGGCATCGACGGCAGCTTCGCTGGCAAGGTGGGCACCTTCGCCGCTCAAAATCATGGATGGCATACCGCCCGCGACAGCGGCAACGATCGCCTGGCGAGGCGCCGCGTCGGTCGCCGAGCCTCCGCCGTCCGGGCCACCATCCCCCGCCGCACCGAACGCGCGGGGCGGCTCAACCACCTGCACGCAGCAATGCTCCCGATTTCCACACCCCTGAATCTCGTGCCTGGCACTCGCAACACTCGCCTCGTAGTGAATCAACATCTCTGCTCCTTATCGTCCACACCGGCTGGGCGCGGCGGGCTCTGGTCCGTCCGGCGCCGCGTCCAGGGCTGCTTCCGCGGGCTTGGACCGCCCGCTTTGTCGCCGACAGTCTGGCAGCAAAACGGGCGTTTCGGTCGCACCCGGTTCAGCTGAACACGGGTCCAAACGCCCACGCAGGCGAATCGCGGCGCAGCAGCGCCGACGGCACGTATACAATGGTGCGCGTCCTTTTACGCCGACACCGGGAGTAGACATGCTGCTCGCTATCGATATGGGAAACACGCAGACGGCCATGGGCCTGTTTGACGGAGACGAGCTGGTGCAGTCGTGGCGCATGCCCACCGACCGCTCCTATACCGCCGACGAGATCCACGTGCGCCTGATGGGTTTCTTTAAGATGTACGGCCTTTCGCTCGACGCGGTCGACGCGATCGCCTTTGCCGGCGTGGTGCCGCAGCTCTCGCGCGAGTGGCACGCCGTGGCCGACCGCATTGCCGCGGACGCCATCGTCATTGGGCCGCAGACGGCCGGGGTGACCAAGCTGCGCGCGGCGCGCCCCCAGGCCGTAGGTGCCGACCGCGTCGCCAACGCCGTCGCAGCCGAGACTTTCTACGGCGCGCCGGCGATCGTGGTGGACTTTGGCACCGCGACCAATATCGACGTCATCGATGAGGACGGTTATTACATTGGCGGAGCGATCGCGCCGGGCATCCGCATCTCCATGGACGCGCTTGCCGCCCGTGCCGCTAAGCTCGCCAGCGTGCCGCTCGAGGCGCCCGAGCACGCTATCGGCCGCGACACCGAGGAGTGCATCAAGGTCGGCGCCGTGGTGGGCGCCGCCGCCATGGCCGAGGGTCTGGTCGCGCGCATGAAGCGCGAGCTGGGCCGCGAGGACGCCACGGTTATCGCCACGGGCGGTCTCGCCGGCATCGTCGCCGATTCGACCGACGCCTTCGACGTGGTCGACGGACAGCTCACCATTAAGGGCATCTGCGAAATCTACCGCCGCATGCAGGAGCTGGGGTAGGACTGGGGCTAAAGTCGAGCGCGAGCGGCGAACTAGGCAACGCATCGGTCCTATTCCTCAAAAACGAAAATTTTTCAGTTTTGAGGAATAGGACCAAGGTGCCGCTCTGCAGTCACGCGAAGGCCCTCCCCGGCGCAGCCGAGGAGGGCCTTGTTGTCATCGTTATCTTTGGGCGCGGGCGCCTCGCGTTACAGCCCGCGAATCCGTACGGCCTCGGGCGGAAACTCCTGCTCGCCGGCATCGGTCTTGATGGTCGCGCGGCCCCAGATGTCCAGGCCCGCAAACACACCGACCGCAAGCGGCAAACCGTTGGGCGACACCGCCGCAACTTGGCGGCCCAGCAGCGGCACCATGTCGAAGTACTCGCCCAGCACGGGGGCCAGCGGACCGGCAGCGCCCTGCGGCGTGTTGGCAACAACCGCCCAAGCGTCCACGCGGGTCAGCAAGGCGGCGGCCAGCGCCTCGACCAGCGCTTCGTCAGCCACATCCACACCAAGCTCGCTCAGCGCCGAACGCTCAATATCCACCGTCACGGCACCGAACATGCCCGCGGCACCGGCACCGCCGTTGACGGCGACGCGCGCGAGCGACGTCTCAAACGCGGGCGCGCCGCATGCGATATCGCTCGGCCACTCAATGCCCACCTTGCCGGCAAGGCCCAGGCCCGGCGTCGACGCCGTGCCCACAAGCGCGTCCATCATGCCCATCGCCGTCACAAACGGCAGGCCGTGGAAGGCATGCATATTCACATCCGGGCGCACGACCAGCGAAAACGTCAACGACGCCTCGCCCGCGCTCCAAGCGCACCAGCCCGCGGACGCACCCTCGCGACCCGCGTCGCGCGCGGCGTCAAGCTCGGTACCGACGGCTACAACATTCATCTCAATCATCTACATACGCCCCAATTCGCCCACGATATGGCCCACGCGGTCCTCGGGCTCCTTGACCTCGACACCGTTGTAGCGGAAGAACCGCGCCGGGTCGTGCATCAGGTCCTCGAGCGGCACCAGCACAAAGTCGCGCTCGCCGATCAGCGGATGCGGCAGGCGCAGCTTTTTGCCGCCGTGGATCTCACCGTCCATCCACAGCAGGTCCAGGTCGATGGTGCGCGGGCCGTTGGCCTTGGCTTTCTTGGAGCGGTCACGCCCCAGCTCGGCCTCGATCTTCATAAGCTCGTCGAGCAGCACCAGCGGCGCCAGCTCGGTCTTGATCTCGATGACGGCGTTGGCAAATGCGTCCTGGCGCGTCTCGTAGGCCGGCTCGCTCTCGTAAATGCGCGAGCAGTTGGACACGCAGGTGAGCGGAATCTCGGCGATCATGTCGCGGGCGGCGCGGATGTTATCGCAACGATGCCCCAGGTTGGAGCCCACGGCCACAAACGCACGGCGCGGCTGCGGCTTGGCGACAGCCCAGTAACCGTTCAGGAACTGCGCAAAGCCGGTGACGTCGTGCACGCGCACGATGTTGGCACCGGCCTGGATGGCACCCAGGCAAACGCCAAACGTGGCGGCATCGCGCGCGGCGGCCTCGGTCACGCCCGAGACGGCGCCCACAAAACGCTTGCGCGACACGGCGCACATGAGCGGGTAGCCCAGCGACGCCATCTTGGCGGTCTCGCGCTGGATGACGATGTCTTCGTTGGCCGTCTTGCCAAAGCCCGGGCCGGGATCGATGCAGATGCGGTCGCGCGACACGCCGGCATGGATAAGCGTGCGGGCCTGGTCGGACAGAAAGCCCATGACGCGGCGCATGATGGGCGCCGAATCGGGCAGGGTAAAGCGACGGAGCTGAGAGGTGGGCACGTAGGCCTCCTCGCGGCGGGCGCTGCGGCGCATCATGGCTGCCAGGCGGTCATTGGGCTCCGGCGCGGGCTCAGGGGTCGCGGCGACCTCGGAGACAGGAGCGGCCTCTTCAGCGGCCGGTGCCTCCTGCTTCTGCTCGTCCGTGGGCTCGGGCGCGGGCTCCGGATCGCCAAACGGCAACGAGGGCTGCACCACGCCGCCTGGCAGCTTGGCCTCCGTCTTGGGCTCGCCCAGCAACTTGCCACGGCGACGGCGGGCAGGCTTCTCGGCCTCGCGCGCAGCCTCGGCGGCCGCTTCGCGTGCCTTCTCGGCAACAAACGCCGCAGCAGAGGTATCGAGCTGCACCGTTGCATGCGTGCGCGTGGGTGCCGCGACCTCGCCGGCGTGCATCACGATAACGCCGCAGGTGCTCGTCGCGACAAACTCGACCATCTTGGGGTCGGTAAAGCCCGTCACGTCGTTGACGATCGAGGCGCCGCAGCGCACGGCCGCCTTGGCAACCGCCACGTGGCGCGTGTCGATCGAGACAATGGCGCCCTCTTTGGCCAGCGCGCGCACCACGGGAAGCACGCGGCGAGCCTCCTCGTCGGGGTTGACCGGGGTAAATCCGGGACGCGTGGACTCGCCGCCCACGTCGATGATATCGGCGCCGGCATCGAGCATCGCCAGGCCGTACTCGATGGCGGCATCCGGGTCGAAGTGCTCCCCGCCATCGCTAAACGAATCGGGCGTCACGTTGAGGACGCCCATGATGCGCGGGCGGTCAAAGCTGAGCTCGTACTTTCCGCACCGCCATGTCTTGCTATCGTTCGCCATGAACATCCTCCTAAAATGCCCGCGCCGCCGCGCCTGGGCGCTGGCGGCGGGGTCGCTTTGCAATCAGTCTCTCTATTGTATCCGCGCACACTGGCTAGAACGCAAACGCGGCCGCGATGTCGCAAGAAATCAGCAGGTCGGCATTTGCATCCTGATCGGTGGGAGCAAGATTGCAAATGGCCAGCGTATCGCCGGTAAAGTAGCGCGTAAGGCCCGCCGCCGGATACACCACGAGCGAGGTCCCGCCCACAATAAGGGCATCGGCCGCGGCGATGGCGGCAACAGCGCCGGTCAGTACATGCTCGTCGAGCGGCTCCCCGTAGAGCACCACATCGGGCTTAATGCGCCCGCCGCACGCAGGACACACGGGCACACCCGCGGCGTTCTCGTGCCCGCGCGAGCAAATCCACTCGGCGCTATAGACCGCGCCGCACGACTGGCAAATGTTGCGATGGACCGATCCGTGCAGTTCGAACACGCGCTGCGAGCCCGCCATCTGATGCAGACCGTCGATATTTTGCGTCACCACGGCATTTAGTCTGCCGGCGCGTTCCAGCTCGGCCAGCTTGGTGTGGCAGCGGTTGGGCTTGGCGCCAAGCGCGATCATCTTGGTGCGGTAGAAGTCGAAGAACTCGGCCGGATGTGCCTCGTAAAAGCTATGCGAAAGCATGGTCTCGGGCGGGTAGGCAAACTGCTGGTGATACAGGCCGTCCACGCTGCGGAAATCGGGGATGCCACTCGCCGTGGAAACGCCCGCCCCGCCAAAGAAGACCACGCGCTTGTGGGTACCGAACAGCTCCGCCAGCGCGGCGGAGGCCTGCTTGGGGTCCGATATTGCCTGCGTCATATGAGTCCTCCGTCCTTGTTGGTCGGGCAGCGTCGGGCAATGTCCCAGCATGCGGCCTTTGGGTCAGCACGCGCGGAGCCCACCACCGCCCCTGTTGCGCTAATCTTAAGCCTGCCAACCCCGTCGAAAGGACACCATGCCTCAGACTTACACTTTCGCCTCGTGGAACGTCAACGGCCTGCGCGCCGTGCTCAAAAAGGACCCGAGCTTTATCCAAATCGCGCAAGAACTCGACGTCGATATCCTGGCGCTGCAAGAGACCAAGCTGCAAGAGGGCCAGGTCGATATTGACCTGCCCGGCTATCACCAAACCTGGAGCTACGCCGAGCGTAAAGGCTATTCGGGCACCGCAGTCTTTAGCCGCCAGGAACCGCTGCGCGTGTTGCACGCCGACGCGCTGCTGCCTTACGCCGGCAAGGGCGAGGCAGCCGAGCTCGTCGCCCAAGCCGCAACCGAGGGCCGCGTCTGCGCACTCGAGTTCGACAAGTTTTGGTTTGTGGATGTCTACACGCCCAACGCCCAAAATGAGCTCGCGCGCATCGATGTACGCATGGCCTGGGACGATGCCTATCGCGGCTTTTTGAGCGCACTTGAGCGCGAGACCGGCAAGCCCGTCGTAACCTGCGGCGACTTTAACGTGGCGCACGAGGAGATCGACCTTAAGAACCCCAAGTCCAACCGCGGCAACGCCGGTTTTTCGGACGAGGAGCGCGGCAAGTTTACCGAGCTGCTCAACGCCGGGTTTACCGATACCTGGCGCGCGGCAAACCCCGACGTCGAGGGCGTCTACAGCTGGTGGAGCTACCGCTTTAATGCTCGCAAGAACAACGCCGGCTGGCGCATCGATTATTTCCTGGTAAGTGATTCAATCGCCGGCAATGTGCGCGACGCCGGCATCCGCGGCGACATCTTCGGCAGCGACCACTGCCCCGTCACCCTCACGCTAGAACTCTAGCCCCAACCGATCCCCTGGGGGACAGAGGAAAACGGATCATTTTCACCTCGCGAGGAATCCACGCGGCCCACCCGCCACGAAACTGGCCCATCTACTACGTTTAAGCCACTACCCTCAACCACAGCGAACAACACAAAAAGAAAACCGCAGGTAGAAAGCCTGCGGTTTTTCATAAAACGCGGTCATGGTCGGGAGTATCAAGCTAAACGTAGTAGATGGGCCAGTTTCGTGGCAAGCGCCGTCAACTGATTCCTTGGGGACGTCTGGGAACGGAAGAAAACGGATCGATTTGGCTCTCTGAGGACCACGGCGCCCGTCATATCAGCCGGCCATTCCAAAACTATGCCGGATTACGGGGCTAAATCGCGAGCCCCCAACCATACGCAGCTTGGGAAAAATAAAACCGCAGGTAGACGGCTCGCCTATTTTCGAAAAATGACGGTATGGTCGGCCTATGCCAATCTGGCCCCGTAAACCGGCATAGTTTTGAAATGGCACCGCAGCAGTATTGGTTCTTGCTCCAGCACAACCTGCCCTACAGTCCGTATTTCACGACAACACGGTTGATGCGGCGGCACCAGGGCTTGTACAGGGCGGCCAAGAACACACAGGTCGCGAGACCGTGCGTGATATCGAACGGCACCGCCGTGACAAGACGCGCCATGGCGCCCGCCCACGTGAGCGGCTGCACAAAGCCGATGATGTCGTAGGCGTTAATTACAACTCCATAGAGCAGGCCCGACGCAAAGCCGTAGGTCAGCAGCGCCGGCATGCGCACGGTGCCATCGGCGCGATCAAAAGCGCCCGCATGCGCCAGCGCGCCGCCAACATAGCCAACCAGGCCCCAGGCATACATCTGCCACGGCGTCCACATGCCCTGCCCAAAAAAGAAATTGCTGGTCAGCGCCGCCAGCGCGCCGACCATAAAGCCGTTACGACGACCGAGTGTCGCCCCGGCGATAATGGCGATGGAGCTCACGGGTTTAAAGTCGGGAATGGGGCCAAACAAGATGCGCCCCGCCGCGGCCAACGCCGCCAAAACCAGCGTTGGCATAATCTGGCGCAGGCCAGGTCGCGACGCCTCGTAGCCCGCAAAGAACAGCGCGAGCACCAGCGCCACCACGACAAGCATGGCAAGCGCCGCCTGCTCAACGCCCGCCAGCAACGCCGCAGCCATCACCGCCGGCACCGCCAGCAGCAGCGGGATCTCCAGTTTTGCGAGTAGGCGCGCGACGCGATAATCCGTCATCCCATCACGCCCTATAAAACACGTTGTCGGCAAAGAAGTCGGCCGGCGGCTCCATGCAGGCAATCTCACCGTCAAACATCATGGCAATGTCATCGGCAACCTGCTCGGCAAAATCCAGATCGTGCGTGGCCATGATGACGGTACCGCCAGCCTCCGCATGGTCACGCAAGGCGCGGGCGATGATGCGACGGCTAGCCAAGTCCAAGCCCTTGGTGGGCTCATCGAGCAATAGCAGCTCGGGGCCGATCAGCAGCAGTTTTGCCAATGCAAGCAGTTGACGCTGTCCGCCCGAAAGATCGTACGGGTGGCGCCCATCCAGGCCCGACAGCCCCAGGCTCGCCGCGCGCTCCCGCGCCGCAGCCTCGTCATATCCGCAGGTCGGAGCCCATTCCATCAGCTCGTCGCGCACCGTCTCGGCAACCAGCAACGCCTTGGGATTCTGAGGCAGCAGTGCCGCCGAGGCCGCCCCGCGCTCCATATGCCCACGTTGCAACTTGACCGTCTTGGCTAGCACCGAAAGCATTGTCGACTTGCCGCAGCCGTTGCCGCCAACAACCGCATGCACTGCGCCAGCCGAGAACGCCGCATCGAGTCCGCGCAGCACCCAGCCGGACGCTCGATCGTATCGAAACCAGCTCCCTGCCAGGGTGGTAGCCGACCCAGCGTGCATTTTTGGGAGTATTCGACATCCACCGGCGCTGCTGAAAACTCCGTTTTTTGCACGCCGCGAGGCGCCGCGCCCTGGCGCCTCGCCAGAAAACAGCTCTTCACGGTGCCCCAGGGAGGCAATGTCAGCCACCTCGCACACGCGCCCGCCCTCAATCCGATACGCACACGTCGCGTATTCGAGCATCGGGCACGGCTGGTGCGTCGCCACAACAACCGTGCAGCCCAACTCGCGATTCACGCGAAACAGCGCATGCAGAAAACTCTTCTCGGCAACGGGATCCAGTTGGGACGTGGGCTCGTCGAGCAGTAGTACGCGCGGGCGCAACGCCAGCACGGCTGCCAGCGACAGCAGCTGCTTGCGTCCGCCCGAAAGCGTATCGGTATCGCGGTGGAGCCAATCCTCCAACCCAAAGAAATAGCTGGTCTCGGCCACGCGACGGCGTATCTCGTCGCGCGACATACCTAAGTTTTCCAGGCCAAACGCCATCTCGTGCCACACGGTTTCGCACACGATCTGGTTCTCGGGGTCCTGAAACACATAGCCCACGCGCTCCGCAGACGCCCGAACATCCATGTCGGCAACGTTCTCGCCCAGTACGCGCAGCTCACCAGCGCATTCGCCCGTCGGCGAAATCTCGGGTTTGAGCAGCGAGAGCAGCGTTGACTTACCCGACCCAGTACCACCTACCAGCAGCGCAAACGCACCTTGGGGAACAGACCAGTCGAGCCCGTCGAGCACCGGCGCCTCGGCCCCGGGGTAGGCAAAGCGCAGGTCCCGCACTTCAATCGCCGGCGCATCCGAGCCGCACGCCGCGCCCGCCATCATGCTTCCGTCCAACCGAGCCATCAGCCAAACCTCTTCTCGTCAATCGCGTGCAGTACGCAGGGCAGCGCCATCCAGGCCGCGTATACAACATAGCCTGGCCACGGCGCCGGCACCGAAAGTTGCGGGTAAAACGAATACTGCGCCGTCGCGGCCCACGCCACTGCCGCCGTGGCCACACCAAACAGCGCAAGCCCAACCAGCGCGGCAACATCGCCGCGCCCCAGCCGATACCGCGCGTACGTCGTGCGGCGCGTCGCGGCACCCCACCCACGGGAGCGCATGGCGTCCGCGCGCTCCAGCGAATCCTCCATGCCCCAGCCCATCAACACGCTCGATGCCCGTAGGCGCGAACGCACGGGGTCGGCCGACGCACGCCCCGGCACATCAATCGCATCCTGCACCGCCAGTACCGTACGACCGCGGCGCAAAAACTGCGGGATAAGCCGCATGCACATCGAGATCATGAGCGCGATCACCGGCGCGGCGTTACCCAAAAGCGCAAGCACCTTGTCGTAGCCAAGCATCGATGCCGCAGCCTCAAACCACAGCACGCTCGCCACAAACAGCCCGCCCATGCACAGGCCGTATACCATGCTCTCCAGATACACCGCGCGCATGCCAATACGGAACAGCTCCGTCGAGCCCGAGGCGCTAAACAGTGGATTGAGCGCCGCGATGACCAAAATCACCGGCAGTTGCCAGCGAAGCGCCCCCAACGTACGTGCGGCGCCGCGCGTCGCAAACCCGTACGCCAGCCCGCCCGCAAGCGACAGCGCGATCAGCACCGGCTGCATCGAGAACATGGTGAGCCCCAACGTCAGCACCATGTAGAGGGCCGGCACCGCCGGATGCGACATCGAAAATGCCACGACGGACTCGTTGCCCGATTTCTCTCGCATGATATCCACGGGCACCCCACCCCCCTCGCTCAAACGCCAACGCCGCAGCGCCGCCGCCATGCACAACCAGCGCAAATACCACATCGGCGGCAGCGACATCGGCCGTCACGCATCAATCGTTACGCGCTCATCATATGCCTGCGGTATCATATTGCGCCGTGTATCGTTTCCAAACACACGTCTCTATAACGTAACAGGAGATCACATGGACGCAACCGCAATTATCCTCGCCGCCGGCGAGGGCACCCGCATGAAGTCGAACCACTGCAAGGTTTCGCACAAGATCCTGGGTAAGCCCATGGTCCAGTGGATCGTCGACGCCACCATCAAGGCCGGCTGCAGCCGCGTCGTAGTCGTCATCGGCAGCCACGCCGACGAGATGCGCGCCCTTATCGACGGCGCCTACGCCAACAGCGCCACCAAGGTCGAGTGCGTCGAGCAGACCGAGCGCCTGGGCACCGGCCACGCCGTAAAGGTCGCGCTCGAGGCCTGCGGCATCGCCAAAGGTCCGGTCGTCGTGCTCAACGGCGACCTGCCGCTCATCACCGCCGACACCGTCGCCAAGTTCGCGCAGACCGTCGCTACCGGCGAGCTCGCCTGCACCGTCATGACCATGACCCCGCCCGACCCCTTCGGCTACGGCCGCATCAAGCTGGGTGCCGACGGCCAGATTGAGCGCATCATCGAGCAGAAGGACTGCACGCCCGAGCAGGCCGCCACGCTGCTCGAGTGCAACGCCGGCTGCTACGCCTTCGACGGCGCGCAGCTCGCCGCCCACATCGACGAGATTGGCAACGACAACGCACAATCCGAGTACTATCTGCCCGACATGCTCGAGATCCTCAAAGGCCACGGCCAGGCAGTCTCCATCTTCCACTGTGACGACTACCGCGACGGCCTGGGCGTCAACAGCCGCATCCAGCTCGCACAGCTTACCGCCATCGCGCGCGACCGCATCAACGAGCATTGGATGGCCGAGGGCGTTACCTTCATCGACCCCACGCAGGCCTGGATCGGCCCCGATGCCGTTATCGGCCGCGACACCGTCGTGTGGCCGCAGACGCATCTGATCGGCCACGTCACCGTGGGCGAGGAGTGCCAGCTCGGCCCCAACAGCCGCCTCACCGACACCACCGTCGGCAGCGGCTGCACCATCGACGAGACCATCGCCATCGAAGCCGTCATCGAGAACGGCGTCGACTGCGGCCCGCGCGCCTACCTGCGCCCGGGCACCCACATGCTCGACGGCTCCAAGGCCGGCACGCACGTGGAGATCAAGAAGTCCACGATCGGCGAGGGCTCCAAGGTTCCGCACCTGTCCTACATCGGCGACACCACCATGGGCGCCGGCGTCAACGTGGGCGCGGGCTCCATCACCTGCAACTACGACGGCGTGCACAAGCACAAGACCGTCATCGGCAAGGATGCCTTCATCGGTTCCGACACCATGATGGTCGCGCCCGCCCAGATCGGCGACGGCGCGCTCGTGGCCGCCGGCTCCGTCATCACCGAGCCGGTCCCGGCCGACGCGCTCGGTCTGGGCCGCGCCCGTCAGGTAAATATTGAGGGCTGGGCCGCCGATTATCGCCGCCGTCTGCACGAGGACGACGAGGTATAACGTTTTACCAAGCACAAAAGGAGCTGTTCCCATGGGGACGGCTCCTTTTTCTATGCTGACCTGCGCGACCGGATGAGTGGTCGGTTCGTGTCCGTTGACGGTAAAGACGTTATCAAGACCCGATTAACCCCGCCGCGCGGTTACAATGCAAAAAGGCATCTATATGGCATTCGATATATAAAGGAGAAGGGTAATGCCGATTAATGATCCCGAGAAGTCGGAGAATATGCGCAAGTCCATCCGCGTGTATTCCGGTTCCTCCAACCGTCCCCTCGCTCAGAAGATCGCTGAGTACCTTGGGGTCGAGCTTTCGGGCCTTACGCTAAAGCAGTTCGCCAATGGTGAGATTTACGCCCGCTACGACGAGACCGTCCGCGGCGCCGACGTCTTCCTGATTCAGTCCGTGGCCGGCGGCAACGTCAACGACATGCTCATGGAGCTGCTCATCGCCACCGACGCTGCCAAGCGCGCATCCGCCCGCTCCATCACCGCCGTCATCACCCACTACGGCTATGCCCGCCAGGACCGCAAGGCCGGCCCGCGCGAGCCCATCACCGCCCGCCTCGTCGCCAACCTGCTCGAGCGCGCCGGCGTCAACCGCATCATCACCCTCGACCTGCACCAGGGCCAGATCCAGGGCTTCTTCGATATCCCGGTTAACCACCTGTCCGCACTGCCGCTGTTTGGCCAGTACTACAACGACATGCACTTCGACACCGACAACCTGGTTGTCGTCTCCCCCGACGTGGGTCGTGCCAAGGCCGCCAAGAAGCTGTCCGACATGCTCGGCTGCGACCTGGCCATCGCCCACAAGGGTCGTCCGCGCCACAACGCCGCCGAGGTCATGGGCATCATCGGTGACATCAAGGGCAAGACCTGCATCATCAACGACGACATGATTGACACCGCTGGCACCCTGTGCGCCAACGTCAAGGAGCTCAAGGCCATGGGCGCCGGCGACATCTACGTGTGCGCCACCCACGGCATCTTCTCGGGCCCGGCTATCGAGCGCCTGAACGATGCCCCCATCGTCGAGTGCGTCGTCACCGATGCCATCCCCGTCGAGGTCGGCGGCAAGATCAAGACCATCTCGGTCGCCGAGGAGTTCGCTCAGGCCATCTCCGCCGTTTACCACGAGGAGCCCGTCTCCACGCTCGTCGGCGGCGACTTCGCGCTGTAGTCGCTCGACCCTCGCATCCCTCCGGAAGCCCCGGACGCGCCTGCGGGGTTATCACGCGAACGTCCTCGCCGCTTTGCGGCTGCGGGATGTTCGCTTTGATAACCCCTCCCGGCGTGTCCGGGGCTTCCTGCTGTCTCGGGGCAGCTGTTTTCTGAAATGACTTTGCTGCAACCTTTCCTCGCCTTCGGCGGGCGTGGTAGCCTTTGTCGTTGATTAAACTTTTGTGTAACGAAAGGAAGCATATGGCAGCTGCACAGCCGCTCAAGATTCGCATGGTTGCCGGACTTGGCAACCCTGGCGATGAATATGCCGAGACCCGCCACAACGCTGGCTTCAAAGCAATCGACGAGTTGGCCCGTCAGGCCGGTGTCACGTACTGGAAAAACCAGGCAGGCGCCGAGGTCGCGCTCATCAACATCAACGATCCCGAGGAAGAGGGTGGCAAGCGCCAGATTGTGCTGGTCAAGCCGCAGTCGTACATGAATACCTCGGGCGGTCCCATCTCCAAGCTTTGCCGCGAGTACAAGATCAAGGCCGAGGAGCTGCTCGTGATCCACGATGAGCTCGACATTCCCGCCGGCGACGTACGCGTCAAGGTAGGCGGCGGCCACGCCGGTCACAATGGCCTGCGTTCCATCATCGACAAGATGGGCAGTCGCGACTTCAGCCGCATCCGCACCGGCATCGGCAACCCTCCCGGCAAGATGGCTGTCGCCGACTACGTGCTCAAGCAGCTGCGCGCCCGCGAGGCCGAGGACTTCCAGGACACCTGTGCCCGCGCCGCAGATGCCGCCGGTCTGGCAATCGTGCACGGCGTGATCTATGCCCGCGACCACGTCAACGGCGCCGCCTCCGCCAACGGCAAGCACTAAAACCTACCATTTAGGGACAGGTTTATTTTGGCAGGTTTTATCTGCGGAAACGCCGCGGCAGCCGCACTGTGATAAACCCCGTGCCGCCATACATATGCAGCGCTCCAAAGGGGGCCGGCCTCACCGAAGCACGAGGCCGGCCCCCTTTGCTGTTTTACCTGATAAAACCCGCCAAAATATACTCGCCTCTTTGCGCTAGGTCACTTTTCCCGCCTGCCAAAGATACACGTAAGCGACATGTCCATGAGGGTATAATTTGCACCGTATGTTTGCACAACGCCTGTGCGCGTACGGTTTTATTCGGGCTACCGTCCATTTCCGTGGAGGCACGGTTCGGTCGCCCTAACAAGAGAGGGGTTCTATGTATAAGATCCTGGAGAAGACGCAGTTCTCGGAGAAGGTGTTCAAGTTCCGCATCGAGGCGCCCGCAATCGCCAAGCATGCGCACGCTGGACAGTTCCTCATGGTTCGCGCCAACGAGACGGGCGAGCGCGTCCCGTTTACCCTGGCCGGCTGGAACGGTGACGAGGGCTGGGTCGAGTTCATCTTCATGGTGATCGGCAAGACCACCGAGATGCTTTCCACCTACGAGGCCGGCGAGTCGCTGCGCGACGTCGTGGGCCCGCTGGGCGTTCCCACCGAGATGGCCGAGGGCCCCTGCGCCGTCATTGGCGGCGGCGTCGGCCTGGCAATTGCCTTCCCGGTCGCCAAGCACCTGGTCGAGACCGGCCACGAGGTGCACGCCATCATGGGCGCCCGCACCAAGGACCTCCTGCTCATGGAGGACCAGTTCCGCGAGCTCCTCGACGAGGACCACATCCACATCACCACTGACGACGGCTCCTACGGCGAGCAGGGCGTTGTCACCGCTCCGCTGGAGCGCCTGCTGCAGGACAAGGCCGTGAGCCAGGTCTTCTGCGTCGGCCCCGTTCCGATGATGAAGTTCTCGACCCTCACCGCCCAGAAGTACGACACCCCCATCACCGCGTCGCTCAACCCCATCATGGTTGACGGCACCGGCATGTGCGGCTGCTGCCGCGTCGAGGTAGGCGGCGTGACCAAGTTCGCTTGCGTCGACGGCCCCGACTTCGATGCCACCCTGGTCGACTGGGATGACCTTCGTGCCCGCCAGGCCGCTTACCGTTCCGAAGAGGGCGAGTCCCTCAAGGCCTATGAGGAAAAGAGCTGCGCATGCCACTAGTTAACGGTCGTTTCGTTGCCGATATGAAGTCGCCCCGCACCCCCGATAACGAGGAGCCGGCTGCCGAGCGCGCCTGCGACTTCCGCCCCGTCGACAAGGGCTTTACCGAGGAGATGGCGCTGGCCGAGGCCGAGCGCTGCCTCAACTGCAAGAAGCCGTTCTGTGTTGAGGGCTGCCCCGTCAACATCAACATCCCCCGCTTTATCGAGCAGATCCGTGCGAAGGACTTTGGCGGCGCCCTCGATACTATCCGCGAGGACTCCATGCTTCCCGCTATCTGCGGCCGCGTCTGCCCGCAGGAGAACCAGTGCGAGGGCAAGTGCATCCGTGGTAAGAAGTCCGAGCCCGTGGCCATCGGTCAGCTCGAGCGCTTCCTGGGTGACCGCCCCGAGCTCGCCTCCACGCCCAAGATGGCCCCCAAGAACGGCAAGAAGGTCGCCGTCGTCGGCTCCGGCCCGTCCGGCATCACCTGCGCTGGCGAGCTCGCCCGTAACGGCTTTGACGTTACCGTTTTTGAGGCCTTCTTCACCGGCGGCGGCGTGCTGGTCTACGGCATCCCCGAGTTCCGTCTGCCCAAGGCAGTCGTCAAGCGCGAGATTGACGGCCTGGAGGACATGGGCGTCAAGTTTGAGTACAACTCCGTCGTGGGCAACATGGCCACGGCCGAGGAGCTGTTCGAGCAGGGCTTCGACGCCATCTACGTGGCGACCGGCGCTGGCCTGCCCAAGTTCCTCAATGTCCCCGGCGAGAACCTGCCCAACGTCTTCTTCGCGAACGAGTACCTCACCCGCGTGAACCTGATGAAGGCCAACAAGTTCCCCGAGTACGACACCCCCACCAAGCACGGCAAGAACGTCGTCGTCTTTGGTGGCGGCAACGTGGCTATGGACGCCGTCCGTACTGCCAAGCGCCTGGGCGCCGAGCATGCCATCATCGCCTACCGTCGTACCGAAGATGAGATGCCCTGCCGTCGCGCCGAGCTGCACCATGCCAAGGCCGAGGGCGTCGAGGTTCTGCCGCTCGTTTCCCCGCTCGAGTTTGTCGCTGGCGAGGACGGCTCCGTGTGCGCCGTCAAGGTCCAGAAGATGGAGCTCGGCGAGCCCGACGAGTCCGGCCGTCGTCGCCCGGTGCCCATCGAGGGCGCCATCGAGGAGATTCCCTGCGACGTCGCAATCTCGGCTATCGGTACCAACGCCAACCCCTTCGCAAAGAAGATCGGCGGCAAGATGGAGCTCAACAAGTGGGGCTACATCGTCGCCGACGAGGAGACCGGCCAGACCACCGATCCCCGCATCTGGGCTGGCGGCGACATCGTCACCGGTGCCGCTACGGTCATTCTGGCGATGGGCGCCGGCAAGAAGGCCGCCGCTTCCATCACCAAGAGCCTGCTGGGCGAGTAATCACCCTCAGCGCTAGCCATTAAACGGCAAAGTCCCCGTCGAGCACACGCCCGGCGGGGACTTTTTCTATACCGGCCGCCAGACCACCACGATGGGGACAGGCACCTTTGTGGTAGTTTGGGGCCTGGTCGATCGTTTTGTCTCGATCTGTAACAGTTAGGACCTGTTGAGCCTCGTAGTTGTTACAGATCAAGATATTGTGCGAACATCCGCCTGTTCATCTCAATCTGTAACAGTTAGAGACCAAATTCCCCGCTACGTGTTACAGATCAAGACGTTAGGTTAGCGGCCATTCGGTTCATCTAAATCTGTAACATCTAGGGCCGTTTTGGGCAGCCAGGTGTTACAGATTGAGATCTTGATAAAGCCGAGGACGGGCGCTGCCACCAAAACCTAGCGCTTGCGGCGCTTGGTTGCGGCGATGCCGGCCGCGGCAACGGTTGCGCCGGCGATGCCTAGGGCGGTGGCCGTCATCGCGGTGGTGTCGCCTGTGGCGACTAGAGCGGTATCGGACTTCTTGGCCGGCGTGGCTTTCTCAACCGTCTTGGTCGTGGTGGTGGTCGCGGTCGGCTTGGTCGCGGGTTTGGCCTCGGGCTCAGTCTCAGGCTGCGGCGTTGGGTTGGGATCCGGCGTGGGCTGCGGATCGGGAGTAGGCGTATTCTCAGGCGTAAACGTCAGATTGGTGTTCAGCCACAGGGTGTAAATCCAACCGCTCTCGGGATCAACCTCACTTGCCTCGCCCACCTGATAGCCACACTCAACCCCATTGATCTTCAGCTTGGTATTGGGCGTAAAGTAGAAGCCACGCGCCGGCTTAAAGTACAGGCCGTAACGATAGGTCACACCGGGCTTAAACGCGTCAATATGGTTGGTGATGTGCTGGTCCCAAAACTCGATGGAATTCACCTCACTGCCGTCGCTCCCCGTCCAGAACTCACACTGAAGGACAGAGCTCGAATCCACCGGAGTACCCGCCGTAAAGACCGGCCTGTCGCCCGCCTTGAAGGTGGTCGTGGCGTCGTTGATCTCAATAACGTCGATGGCACGCCATTCGTCGATTGGTTGCTCACACAGCATATTGTCAGCATTGGGCGCAAAGACGCCGTTGACGGTCTTAATGTGGTGTACCCAATGACCGTTGACGTTCATATTGCAGTCATCAGCCACGGTATTGTCGCCCTTGAGCCTCAGCTCAACGGAATACATGTAGAACTTGCCCTCTTCGAAGCGCTCGATCCTCCTCGCGCCCGTCGGATACTTAGCGGGGTCGGAATACCAGAAGGCAACGGGCATAAGCTCCGCAGGGTCGCTGCCATCCATCTCTTCCCAGCACTCATAGGCGATCTCATACTTGTCGGCATCGGCGGCAGGAATCGTCGCGGTCGCACGCGGCGCCTCGCCGGGCGCATAGTCGGTTTTCACATCGTTGACGTTCAAATTCTCGAGGGCTTCGTTTTCTGACGCAACGAGCGTAATTTCGCTATTGATGGCGTAGCGGAGGTAATAATCGTACCTGGTTTCGTTGAGGATAGTCGAGCTGCCTTCATAGTCAGTTCCGGTATACTCCAGTGCCGCGCCAATATAGAGAGCCTCATTGCGCGTGAGTCGATACGAGCCGCCTGCCGCGCCACCCGTAAAGGTCAGCGTCAGCCTCATGTGATCGCCAACAGGCTCAAAGCGGGCCGTCACATCGGACATAGATGCGTCCTGGACTTCAGCCAGGGTGCCCGAAGCAGCATCGGCCCGGTAGTACTTGGTTTCGACAAGTTCGCAGAGCGGCTCATCCGGCATGCCGCCCTCAACATCGGGAAAATCATAGGTATACGACTGGCCCTTTTCGAGTGTGACATTGCTCGGAAGCGCGCAGTCCGTATAGTGGGGGACCACGGTCGTGTTGACCTTAACACCGCTCCCGCCTGTCACATCGGTCACGCCACAGGGCATGGTGGCGTTGTTTGCCGACGAGCTGTCGGTGCCCCCAAGAGAGCCATCTTGGTTGGCAGCAACCGTATCGTTCACCGTTGCCGCTGATGCGTCCTGCTGATCTTGCTGAGCTTCTGCCGTGGACGGTGCCGCCGGAGCCGCGTCGGTCATCGGCGCAGCCGGAGCCACCGGTACCGGCGCCGGAGCCGCCGTATCCTCCGCAACCGTCGGCGTTACCGGAGCCGCGGCAACCTCATCCGTCCCAGCGGCGGGATTGGCGCATTCCGTCGCCAGCGCCACGCTCGGCAGCAGCAACTGGCCAACCATAAGCGCACACGCGCCGGCGCAAGCTATTTTGGCACCCACACAACGCCAGGTACCATGAACCAGCGAGCAGGTGCACTCACGCTGAGTTTGCTTATCGAAGTGGCTTCCGTACATAACGGCCTCCTTGGTCGAAGGACTACACCACCACAAAGGTGCCTGTCCCCTTTGTGGTGGTCCTGCACCACCAAGGTGCGACCAGCGATTCCATATGCCTAGGTTCGTAGATACGAACCCCTATTGCTACCTGCGGTTTAATCCAATATGACTTCGCCATCGCTACACTCGTCCCAGGGACGCTACAATCGAGGACACGATCATTCGTCCACCCAAAGGACCGTCCTTGAACCTGAGCAGGCCTAAAATCAACGCGCTTCTGGCACTCGCGCTCTTCACCTTCGCCTTCCTTGCCGCCGAGTTTCGCTTCGACGTCAACGTCGGGCTGCTCGCCGGTGCCAAACGCGTTGTAATCGCACAGGGCTTTATTCTGGGTGCAAGTGTGCTCGGCTTTATCGGGTACGCGCCGCTGCTCGGGCTCGCACAGCGCAAAGGCCACTCACTGGCAGTCGTCAACGCCGCTGTTCCCATCGCCATCCTGGGATTGACCCAGGTCCAGTTCCCTACGGCCCCGCTTGCCCTCGAGATTCTGGGCTGCGTGGCATTCTTTGGGCTCGGTCTGCTGGGTGCCGCTGCTCACCACGCCTTTTCGTTGACATTCCAGGATGACCCCAAACTCGCCACTGGCGCAGGAGCGGCCTATGCCGCGGGCATCCTGATACAGTTCGCCATCAACCTGCTCAATTGCGGCGGTATCGCAGAGCTCATCATCCTCGGCACAGCGACTATCGCCATCTCCGCCCTCAGCGTCGTTCCCCAAAAGGCTGCCAGGAGCTCCAGCCCCGCCATCAATCCCTTTGTTGAGCCCTCTCATGCCCTCGCCAAACAGGCATGCTGGAGCATCGCGCTCATCATGATTCTCGCCTGCTTGTTCTCGACCCTCGACAACGTGGTCACACTCTCCAACGCCCACGGCACCATTGCCGTGCAAACCTGGCCGCGCCTCTTTTTGGCAGCAAGCGGCCTTGCCGCCGGTCTTATCTTTGACCTTGCCGAGCGCCGCTACATGGGACTTGTCATGCTCGGCATCGCCGTACTCTCGACCATTTCCATCCTGGCCGTGGAGGCCGGCGCCGATCCCAACCTGGGCCTTGTCGTCTTTTACCTGAGCTCGGGCTTTTTTGTCACGTTCTTTACCGCCACGTTTACGCAGCTGGCGCCGCGCATGCATACGCCCGCACTGTGGGCTGGCATGGGCCGCGCAGCCAACAACGTGTGCGCGTTCACTACGTCGGGCATCTCGCTGGCACTTGTGACCTCGGACAATGTCGCCCTCATCATGATCGGCGCGCTCATGCTGCTTGTGGCGGCGAGTGTGGCGTTTGTAGCCGCGGGCCTGTTCCGCCTGCCCCAAACCGAGCAGGAGCGCGAACACCAGCAACGAGCCGAGAAAGCGCTCGCTGCGCCGAGCATCGAAGAGCAACGCCAGGCCTTCATCGCCAACCACGCTCTCACCCCGCGTGAAGTCGACGTGCTCATAGCCGTGACCCAGGATGAACGCCCGCTCAAACAGGTTGCTGAGGAGCTCGGCATCTCGATGCGCATGGTGCAGCGTCACCTGAGCTCTATCTACCAAAAGACCGACACGCAGACGCGCGCCGGTCTCGCCAAAGCCTTCCCCTCTGCCTAAAACAAAAACCACCACAAAGGCGCCTGTCCCCTTTGCGGTGGTTTTGATCGGCTAGCCTTCGAGCTGCGCTACCTTGTAGCGGTAGGCTGCGGCGATGACATCCTTGCAACCCTCGCGGCCCAGCTTGGCGCGGTTGACGACGATGTCCTTGCCGCTCGTCATCTTCCATTTTCCGGCACTGTAGCGCTTATAGAACGCCTCGCGCGCCTTCTGCTGCTGCTTGACCAGCTTGGCGCCCTTCTTTTTGTTAAGGCCGCGCTTCTTGCGCACGATCTCGACACGGTCCTCAAAGGGTGCGGTCACCAACACGGCAATGTGGTTGGGATTGTTGCGCAGCAGGTAATCGGACAGACGGCCTTCGATAATGCAGCTCTCGGTCTCGCCCAGATCCAAAATCACCTGGCTCATCTTTTGGAACAACTTGTCCGAGTACGAACGCGCATCGTAGCGGTCGGGCAGAAACGCCATGTTCTCCACGGCCAGGCGCTCGTCGTAGGCAGCCATCTTGTCGAGCGACTCGCCCGCGCGCAGCGACGCACGCACCAGCAGCTCGTTATCGTACAGCGGAATCCCCAACTCGTCGGCAAGCATGCGACCAATCTCGTGGCCCTCGGCGCCAAAGTCGCGCGCGATGGTAATGACCACAGGACTCTTCTTGTTCTCCAGATCGCTCATCGCGATTCCTTTCTCTGTGTGACAAAGGGGCTGTCCCTTTGCCACATTCTACGCTGCCACCATTCGCCTCTGATATGCGCGAACCAGCAACGAGATACCAAAGTTGAGCACAAAGTACATCGCAAACACCAGGCCGTAGAGCATAAGCACCTGCGACAGGTCGATCGCGTGGGCCATCACGACGTTTGCCGTGTACATGAGCTCGGCCACGTTAATGCCCGAAAGATACGAGCTGTCCTTGATGACAGTCGTGCACTGGCTAAACAGCGCCGGAATGATCGTCTTAAACGTCTGTGGCAGAATGATGTAGCACATGGTGGCAAAGAAGCCAAAGCCCTGGCTCTGCGCTGCCTCAAACTGGCCGCGCGGAATCGAGTTGAGGCCGCCGCGCACAATCTCGGCCATAACGGCGCTGGTAAACAGCGTAAAGGCGATGGTCGAAATCACAATGTCCAAACCCTGCACCGTAAAGTAGATAAACAGGATCCACAGCAGGTTTGGCGTGCAACGGAACAGCTCAATATAGGCGCTCACCAAAATACGGAACGGGCGGGGCGCATAGCTCTTAACGAGCGCCAGCACCGTGCCAAAGATGAGCGAGAAAAAGATCGACAGCGCCGAGATCTCGATTGTCTTAACAAAGCCGCCCCAGATGTAGAGCAGGTTCGTCGCGTTGAAGATTTCCATACGCTAGGCCTCCTCTACATTGTCGAGCCCCAGCTCGGCCAGGCTCACGCCGCGCGGACGCTCCTTGGAGCGGCGCTCGAGCCACTGCACCAGCATGGCGAGCGGAAAGCAGATGATGAAGTACATAAGGCAGCAGACGATGTATCCCTGCAGGTAACCGTACAGACTCACAAAATTGTCGGAACGGTACATAAGGTCGCCGCCGGCCACAAGTGCCAACACCGACGTGTTCTTGACCAGGTTGAGCGCCTGGTTACACAGCGGCGGCAGAATGATCTTGAACGTCTGGGGCAGCACGATGTACCAGTACGCCTGCGCACGGGTGAAGCCCTGGCTCTGGGCCGCCTCCATCTGACCGCGCGGAACCGCCTCGATACCAGTGCGGATGACCTCCGAAATGTAGGCCGCGTGATACAGACCCACGCCCAAGAAGCCCAGCACGAACGGCGCGATGCGCACCGGCTGGTCGGCACCGGTTATGGCCTGCAAAAACTGCGGACCGGCCATGTACATAAAGAGCACCTGCACGGGCAACGGGGTGTTCTGGTAAAACTCCACGTACACGCGGCTTATGGCGCGCAGCACGCGCGAGCGAGTGGTAGAGAACACGCCCAGTAGTGTGCCCAGCACCAGCGACAGCAACAGACCGGCAACGACCACCTGCAGCGTCACGCCAAAGCCCTCCCAGAAGGGCCCCATGTTTTGAAATGTCGTCGACCAACGGTCGGCGTCAAATAATCCTTCGAGCATTTGATTCCTTCCTTGGACGATGCGCCTATACAAGACCCCAGGTCTTGACCTCTTGGTCGAGCCAGCCGTCGGCCAGGCGATCGCAAATCACCTGATCGACCACGGCCGAAAGGTCGCAGCCCTTCTTGGTCGCCACGCCGTAACCCTGCTCGCCAAACTTGACCTCGGGCTGCAGCAGCTCAACGGTCTCGTTCATATAACCGGCCAGCGTGGAGCGGTCCATAGCAAAGACGTCGATATTGCCGGCGTCGAGCGAACTCTTGATGATGGGGTAGCCGCTAAAGGCCCTAAACTCGGGCTTGCAGCTAAAGCCGTTGTCCTTGATCATCTGCTCGATCAGGCCCTGCGTGGTAGCACCCTGGCTCACGCCAATGACCTTGCCGTCCAGGTCCTCAATCGAGGTAAAGCCCGAACGCTTCTTGACCATGAGTCCCACGTAGTCGGTGCGGTACGGCGTCGAGAAATCCCAGCTCTTCTTGCGCTCGTCGGTGATGGTGTAGGTCGCCGCGACCACATCGAGCTGGCCGTTATCGATCAGCGGGCCGCGCGTCTTGGGCGTTACGTCGGTAAACTCGACAAGCTCCTGGGAACGGGCCTCCTTGTAGCTCACGCCAAAGACGGCAGCGGCGATCTGGTAGCACAAATCGACTTCCATGCCCTCAAAGCGGCCCTTGGCGGTGTCGTAGTAGCCGTAGCCGGGAACGTCCTTCTTAACGCCGGCATTCAGATGGCCACGCGACTTGATGGCCGCAAGCTTGGACCCCTTGTCGGAGCTCTCGCCGCTGGTGGAGGCGCCGCAACCGGCAAGCGCGGTCCCCGTCAGCACAAGCATGCCGGCGCCAGCCAGCTGCAAAAAGTGACGGCGCGACACGGCCGCCCTCGTCATATCCGTCATGTCCATCACCGCGCCTAGTGCAGAATCTTGGACAGGAACTTGCGGCAGCGCGGGTTCTCGGGGTTATCGAAGAAGTGCTCGGGCGTGCCCTCCTCCAGAATGCGGCCGTCCTCCATAAAGATGACGCGGTCGGCCACCTGGCGCGCAAAGCCCATCTCGTGCGTCACGCAGATCATGGTGATATCCTCCTGCGCGAGCTCAATCATAACGTCCAGAACCTCCTGGACCATCTCGGGGTCGAGCGCCGAGGTCGGCTCGTCAAACAGGATGATGGGCTGCTTGGTGCACAGGGCACGGGCGATGGCGATGCGCTGCTGCTGACCACCCGAGAGATTCTGCGGATACTCGCCGGCCTTATGCGCCATGCCGACGCGCTTGAGCGCGGCGATGGCGATCTCGGTCGCCTCCTCCTTGCTCTTCTTTTGCAGCTTGATGGGCGCGAGCGTCAGGTTGCCGAGCACCGTCATGTTGGGATATAGGTTGAACTGCTGAAACACCATGGAGCTGTACTTGCGAGCCATCTCCAGGTGGTTCTTTTTGGTGAGCGGCGTACCGTCGATAACGACCTCGCCCGACGTGGGCTCCTCAAGATAATCGACACAGCGGATGAGCGTCGACTTACCCGAGCCGGAAGGCCCGATCATTACGAGCTTCTCGCCGCGCTTGACGGTGAGGTTGATATCTTTGAGCACATGCAGGTCGCCAAAATACTTGTTGAGATGCTTGATCTCGATCATGTCTGCCATGAATGTCCCTTCCCTGCGTTTACACGAGTTGAACTATTGTACGGAAAGAACCGCGTTTCCGCAGCCCACACTACATTCCCGTAAAGAACCCGCAACCTTTAACCCACTCATTGGGGACAGACTTAAATGAGTGCCCGCTCATTGGGTACTCATTTAAGTCTGTCCCCAATGAGCACCCAACCCCCCTTGTTGAGCACAAGTCAGCGAAAACCCGTACACGCGAGCAAGGTGACGTGAAATGAAAGGGCGCAGACCTTATGGTCGCGCCCTTGAAATTGAACGTCAGATTGCCGCGTGTACGGGTTTGCGGCGTCGGGCCGTTACGCGGTTTGGTAAAACCGCGTAACAAATTACGCGAGCTTTGCGCCGACGATCTTTGCCGCGGCAGGCTTATCAAAGTTACCGCCGGTGGCCTTGCCGAGTGCTCCCATGACCTGGCCCATCTGCTTCTTGGACGTGGCGCCCAGCTCGGCGATGACCTGCTCGATCAGAGCCTCGAGCTCCTCGCCCGAAACCTGTGCGGGCAGCAGGCTCTCCAGAATCTTGACCTGCTCGGTCAGGTTGTCGGTACGGTCTTGGTCGGTACCGGCCTTAATGGACATCTCCAGCGTCTCGCTCGTCTGCTTAATCAGACGCTTGATCATGCTGTTGACGTCTTCCTCGGTCACGTCGCGGCGCTCGTTAACCTCGATATTCTTCACCTCGGCCTTGACCTGGCGGATGATGGACAGGCGAACCTTATCCTTGGCCTTCATGGCGGCGATCATTTCCTGCTGCAGCTCTTCGTTGGTCATCTGCAAATCCTCCTCAATAGCGTGGGCGGCGCTCGCATGAGCACCGCCCCATGATTACTCAGTCGTCGACGAATCGTCGGTCGAACTCTTGGTGACGCCCTTCAGACTCACGTTATAGGGCACGTCCTTGGGCATGGGGTTGACGGTGATGTCGGCGTCCTTCTTGTACTGTTCCAGCCACTCGCTGTATGCAGTACTGGCCGCCTGCGTCTTCACCACGTTGGAAACATACTTCTTGATGTCCTTGGGCACCTGCTTGATGTCATCGACCTGGCTATCGACATGGAAGTAGTCGGTGCACTTGATGACATGGTAACCGTACGTCGACTCAACCACGTCGCTCACATCGCCCTTGCTGAGGCCCTCGAGCGCCGTCTGATAGCTGTCGACGAAGGTAGTGAGCTTATCCCAACCCACATCGCCCTTCTTCTCCTTGGAGCCAGTGTCGTCGGAATACTGCTCCACGGCGTCCTCAAAGCTCAGCTCGCCGGAGTTGATCTTGTCCAGGCACTCCTGTGCCTTGGCCTTGGCGGCGGCCTTGTCCTCGTCAGATGCGTCGGAATCGACCTTGATCAGGATGTTCGACGAGCGGCGGGCATCGTTGTAGTTAGACAGATTCTCGTTGATGTAATCGACGATCTCGCTGTCCTTGGGCTTGCTGGTGGGCGCCACGGCATCCTTAAGCTTTTGCTGTGCCAGGCCCTCCTTGAGCGAGTCCTTGTAGGTGTCCTCGGTATAGCCGTAGGTCTTAAGGGTCTTCTTAAAGGTCTTGGCACCGCCCGCGCTCTTGCACGCGTCCTTCCATGCCTTCTCGGCCTCCTCGTCCGACACCGTCACGCCGTTTTCCTTCTGCGCCTGCTGAAGCAGAATCTGCTGCGTGTAGGAATCGATGAGCTGCTTGCGGTACTTTTTGGGTGTGAGGTCGTTGTCGACCAGATACTGCGCCCAGTCCTTGTCCTTGGTGTAGCCATAGGACGTGCGCATGCTCATGATCTGCTTGGTCACGGTGTCCTCGGTGAGGTTGGTGCCGTTGATGGTAGCGGCGACACCACCGGTGAGCTTATAGCCCGAGTTGGTGCTTTCGGTCTGCGACATCAGGCCGGAGCACGCCATGGCCGAGACGGAAAGCAGCATTGCCAGCACGCCGATAACCACCAGGACGATCTTGACGGTCTTAGACACGTACGTCTTGCGCTGCTTCTTACGAGAGCTGGAGGCAGCGCGAGCCTGCTGCTCGGGCGTCGGCGCGGCCTCGGAGTTCTTTTTCTTGTTTGCCATAGTTGGCCTTTCGCATCACGAATCGAACAAACGCCATTGTGTCACAACGCGGCCCCCGCGACACACCTGGTGTATGGGGGACAGGTTAATCTGCACCATTTTGGTGCAAAGGGAGGCTGTTCTGGCTGTTGGCAGTTAGGGACATTCCCCAAGCGCCGGCAGAAAAGGAATGTCCCCAAATGCCGGCTTAGCTCCACCTTAAAAGTGACGGCGGATGGCGTCGACCATGCCTTGGCATGTGGTCTGGCCGAGCACATCGGCTGCGGCGTCGGCATCCATAAAGATATTCATAAGCGCTTGCAGGGCCTCGACCTGGCCGCCCGGCTCGGCAATGCCCAGATTGATAATGATCTGCGCGGGCACGGGGGCGCCCATGCCCGCCATAGCATTGAACGTGACGGGCGCGGCGGGCTTTATCACCGCGATATAGGGCTTAGCCACAAACCCCGGATCGGTGTGCGGGATGGCGATGTTTGCCGCCGGCATGGCGAGACCCGTGGGATAGGCGTTCTCGCGCGTGCGGACGGCGTCAAGCCAACCAGACGCAATGTAGCCACGCGGTGCAAGCTCGCCCTCGAGCCGCGCAAACACCTCATCCGGCGTCGCGCACTCCCAATCAAAAAACACCAGCTCAGGCGAGAATAGCATCTCGGCGTTATCCGCCATACCGTCCTCCAAAGTTGCATGAGGTTCACAATGTCCCATATGATAGCGAAACGAGACAGGCAAGGTTAGTCGAGGATCTCAATCATATCGAGTGCGCGGGCAGGCGTCAGGCAAACTTCGGGCATCGCCTCCAGCATACGGCGGTCACTCGTGACCACGTAGTCAACATCTGCCGTCTCGCCCGAAGCGATGATGAGGTTGTCTTCAAGATCCGACATGTGTTTGCCAAGCATGCGCGCCATCTCGCACTCTGCCAACGAAAGCGGAGAGGCAGTTGCCACCTGCATCATGTGCTCAATGCAAGCCCATGACGCCGAGGCAAACGACGCGTTAATCCCATTCACATTCCGCCTGGCTAGTCGCCGAGGCAAAATATAGAACACGTCCTTTGCCGTCGTTGGCGCATACAGAAGGTCGATCTTTCCTGCCTCGGCCAGTTCAATCAATCTCTTCGCTTCGTCGAACGCCCCCTCTTGCAGGTAATAATCGAGCCAAACGTTCGTATCTACCAAGAGATGCTTTGCCTCAATCATCGGCAATTCGCCTCAATGTCAGCAATCATCGCTTCATACATATCATCCCGTACGGCATCCCAGTCTTCCGCAGATGATCCAGCTGGCGCAAAATCCGAAGCACGTAGCCCCAACGAAGAAAAAGCTAGGCCACACCCCTGCTCGGCCAGACTCTCCGCACGGGGCGCCTCGCGCTTATCCGCCACCATAAATCCCGGCAACGTTTGATGCTCGACGAGATAAGCCCAAAGCGCACGAATGGCATCGCTCGGCCCCAATCCATTGCGAGTTAGGACTGCATCGCCACCAGCTTTGAGCATAGGGTCGATTCGCGTGTTGAGCTGCACCGTTGCTGTACCCATAGCGGCTCCTCTCTACTTGCTAGCAGTATAGCAGACATAAAAGGCCACGCAAAAGGGCCCTGCCACACGCGGACGAGGCCCTATCGGATTTCTTGGGATGGAAATGACACACGTCACGTTATCCAGAGTCCAAAATCAAAGGGGTGATAAAAGCTGATTGGGGCACATGTGATTCCATATGCCCCAATCAGCTTTTTGATAGTTTACGTTGTAAGGAAAACCGAGCGAATCCTTTTACGCACGATGGCGGGGCGCATCAATTGCGACCTTGCCGCTCTCCAGCACGTGGACGCGACCGTCAGCGAGCATCTGAACTACCTCGGGATACAGCACGTGCTCAATCGCGTGGATATGCTCCTCGAGCGTGTCGACGTCCCAGCCCTCCTCGACGGCCAGCGCGCGCTGGGCGATGATGGGGCCATTGTCGTAGATCTCGTTGGCAAAATGCACGGTCACACCGGTCACCTTGACGCCGCGCGCAAAAGCATCGTCGATCGCATGCGCGCCGGTAAAGCTCGGCAGCAGCGCCGGATGCAAGTTGACCACGCGGTTGGGAAACGCCGCCAGCAGCGGCGTATGCACCATGCGCATGTAGCCGGCCATGACCACATACTCGCAGCCGCGCTCGAGCAGCTCGTGCGCGATGATCTCGTCGGCGGCGATGGGATCAGCATAGACATCCTTGGATAGCGTAAGCGTCTGGATGCCCGCGCGCTCTGCACGCTGCAAACCCTTGGCCGAAGGACGACTCGACACCACAAGCTCAATCGAAGCATTGAGATTGCCAGCGGCGATCAGGTCGATCAGCGCCTGCAGGTTGGTACCCGAACCGCTGATGAGCACACCGATCTTGAGCGGCTCGACCGTATCGGTACCGGTCGGACGAGTATAGGGCACAAAGTCCAGACCCTCGGCGGCAGCCATCTGCTCGTTAGCGCTCATCGGAGTACACGACCTTACCGGAACCCTCGACGCACTCGCCCACACGGAACGGCTTCTCGCCCAGCCCGACCAGGGCCTCGGTAACCGCGGCCTCGTCCTCGGGGGCGACGATCAGGCACAGGCCAACGCCCATGTTGAAGGTCTTGCATGCCTCGTTGGGGGCGAGCTCGGCCTGGCGCGACACGTAGGTGATAACGGGCGGAACGTCCCAACCCATCTCGACGCCGTTGCGAGTGACCACGGCGTCGACGTCGTCGGCAAGCGCGCGGTTGAGGTTCTCGGTGATGCCGCCGCCGGTGATGTGGGCAATGGCGTGCACCGGAGCGCCACCGCGCAGCAGCTCAAGAACCGGCTTGACGTAGATGCGCGTGGGGGCCAGCAGAGCGTCGGCCAGCGATGCGCCGCCGAGCTCCTCGAGCGGGCGGCTCAGCTCCTCGGCCTTAGCGGCGGCCTCGGGCGTGCCCGGCTTGATGCCGTCGACGCCGATGACCTTACGCACCAGCGAGTAGCCATTGGAGTGCACGCCGGTGGAAGGCAGGCCCAGAATCACGTCGCCGGGGCGGACGTTCGCGGGGTCGAGCATCTTGGGACGGTCGACAACGCCCACGGTAAAGCCGGCGAGGTCGTAGTCGGCGGGAGCCATAACGCCGGGGTGCTCGGCCATCTCGCCGCCCACGAGCGCGCAGCCCGCGAGCTTGCAGCCGTCGGCCACGCCCTTGATGATCTTTGCCATGTGCTCGGCCTCAATGTGGCCGATGGCGACGTAGTCCAGGAAGAACAGCGGCTCGGCGCCCGAAGCCAAAATGTCGTTGACGCACATGGCGACCAGATCCTGGCCCACCGTCTCGTGACGGTCCATGATCTGGGCGAGCACGAGTTTGGTGCCCACGCCGTCGGTACCGCTGATCAGAATCGGGTCTTCCATATCCTTAAGCGCGGCAGCCGAGAACAGGCCACCAAAGCCACCGATACCGCCGATGACCTCGGGACGGTTGGTGTCCTTAACCATTTGCTTAATAGCGTCGACGGCGCGGCCGCCCTCGGCGGTATCGACGCCGGCATCCTCATACGTCACATGCTTGCTGTCGCTCATCTGAGCCTTCCTCTCCCACTACCGCTTGACGCACAGACGCCAAACGGTGCTCATAGTTGCCCTCGATTCGGCACGCATCCTGGCAACGCGCGCCGCTCAATCAACAAAACAGCAGGTAAAACCTACCAAAATAAACCTGTCCCTAAATGGAAGGTTTTAGGCCTCGCCGTGCCTCTCTTCCCAGCTGCGGTCATCGTATTTCTCGACCACGGCGTCGTCGTCAAAGTGCAGCGGCTTATCCAGGTTGCGGGGCTTAAAGCCCTCCATGAACTTGTCGCGGCCAAAGCTCTCGGGAATCGCCACGGGATAACGGCCGGTAAAGCATGCATCGCAGTAGCCGCCCTTGGGCATGACCTTCAGCAGGCCCTCAACCGAAAGGAAGGCCAGCGAATCGGCGCCGATATACTCGCAGATCTCCTCGACCGTCTTGTTGGCGCTGATGAGCTGCGACTGCACGTCGGTATCGATACCGTAGAAGCACGGCCAGATGACCTCGGGCGAGTTGATGCGGATGTGAATCTCCTTGGCGCCGGCGTTGCGCAGCATCTTGACGAGCTGCACCATGGTGGTGCCGCGCACGATGGAGTCGTCGATGACGACCAGGCGCTTGCCCTCGATGTTGTCGCGCAGCGGGTTGAGCTTCATGCGCACGCCCATGGCGCGCAGTTCCTGCGTGGGCTCGATAAACGTACGGCCCACATAGCGATTCTTGATGAGGCCCTCACCAAAGGGAATGCCGCTCTCGTGCGAATAGCCCTCCGCGGGCGGCAGGCCGGAGTCGGGCACGCCGATGACCAGGTCGGCCTCGACGGGCTCTTCGTGTGCCAGCTGACGACCCATGTCATAACGGCAGGCGTAGACGCTCTTGCCGTTCATGATGGAGTCGGGGCGGGCAAAGTAGACCTGCTCAAAGATGCAGTTGGCGGGCTCTTCGGCTGCAGGTACGCCCTGCTCGGACACCAGACCCTCGGCGCTGATACGCAAGATCTCGCCGGGACGGACGTCGCGGACGTACTCAGCGCCCACGATATCGAGCGCGCAGGTCTCGGAGGCAACGACCCAGCCGCCAGCGTGCGTGACATGGACGGCGGAGTCGACCGTCGAGGCATCGTCTTGCGAGGGCAGCTGCGAAACAGAAGCGGCGTCGGCCTGGTCCAGACCCTCGTCCACGAGCTTGCCCAGCACCAGCGGACGAATGCCGTGCGGGTCGCGGAAAGCGTAGAGTGCCTGCTCGTTGATGAGCGTCATGGCGTAGCCGCCGCGCACGAGCTCCATGGTCTTGCGAATGCCCTCGCGCAGATGGCCCGTACGCTGGGTAAAGTAGCCGATAAGCTTGGTCGCGACCTCGGAATCCGAATTGGAGAGGAACGGCACGCCCAGTTCGATCAGCTGACGGCGCAGCTCGTCGGTGTTGACCAGAGTGCCGTTGTGGGCAAGCGCGATGATGACGCTGTTGATGGTAGAAAGATGCGGCTGCGAGGCTTCCCAGCTCTTGGCGCCGGCGGTGCCATAGCGCACGTGGCCCACGGCCAGCTGGCCGGAGAGCGTCGACAGGTCGGCGTTGGAGAACACGCGATCGAGCAGTCCCAGGTCTTTACGAACCATAACCGTGCCGCCATCGCCCACGGCGATTCCCGCCGACTCCTGGCCGCGATGCTGTAGCGCGCGCAGACCAAAGTACGTCAGTCGAGCCACATCGCGATCGGGTGCCCACACACCAAAAATGCCGCATTCCTCATGCAGCTGGTCGGAGTCCGGATCGTACGTCGACATGGTCGTCACCTGTCCCGTGGCACGCTCGGCCGCGCGGATGGTTTCTTGAGACATGGCATCCCCTCAGAGCCTCGTTATTTGGCGTTACCTGCCCTATTATACGCACGGCAAGACAAGCACTCCCGCGCATGAGCAGCGCTTTTTAAAAGCCCACCGAGCTTATAATCCGTTTTGCGGCCAAACATTTTATTGGGCAACCCGCCCTCGGGGTCAACGGTCCCGTATGCCTCCGTCGCGGCGCGTCTCGTCCACCGTTAGGGCCTACATTGCTGCAATTGGGCCATTCGTCCTGTCTTTTAGCAGGTCGGCGGCGTATCCTTGTAACCTACAGCAAAGCGAGAAAGGTTCTGTATGGATCGAAACGAACTCGACCCCAGCGTCCCCAGCGCCACGGAGGTCAAGAAGATCCCCCTCATCATTAAGGTGTATGCCGTCCTGTGTATCCTGTCCGGTGTTGGTACGCTCCCGTCGGTCGGCGCCTTTATGTGGCAGGTCATCACCGCGCTCATCAACGGCAACGCCGCCGCCAAGCTCGGCGACAACACGCTCGTCGCGGTCGGCCTCATCGTCGCCGGCATCATGCTCTCGGCGGCGAGCGCGGTCATCTTAATCATCTTCGGCCTGGACCTTATCAAGAACCAGCGCCGCAACGCCGCGCGCCTGTCCTATATCCTTATCGCATTTACCGTCGTCGAGCTTTTGGTCGACGTGATGCTCCAGGGTATCGGGCCGTTCTTGTTGCGCCCCGCCATCCAACTCGGCGTCCTCGTTGCGCTTTCGGCCACCGTTGACCCCACACTTCGTCAGGAGCGCGAACTGCAGCGCCGCCTGCAGGAGATGCTCGATCGCGACGCCGCCGCCGAGGGCATGCTCGGCCGCGATGAGACCGGCGAAGGCTACATCAAGCTCAACTACTTCAACCTGTTCTGGGTATTCTTTGTCTGCTGCGTGCTGGGCCTCATCCTGGAGGACATCTGGCACATGACGGTCGACGACCCGGGCGTCTACCAGAACCGCGCCGGCATGCTGTTTGGCCCCTTCAGCCCCATCTACGGATTTGGCGCCGTACTCATGACCATGGTGCTCAACCGTTTCTACAAAAAGAACCCCATCGTTATCTTTTTGGTGAGCGCCCTGCTTGGCGCAAGCTTTGAGGTGTTCGTGGGCTGGTTTATGCAGACCTCGTTCGGTGTGGTCTCGTGGAGCTACTCGCATATGAAGCTCTTTGGCATGCCCGATCCGCTCGCCGTGCTTACGGGCGGACGCACCTGCACGGGCTTCGCCTGCCTGTGGGGCCTGGGCGGACTCATCTGGATCAAGCTGCTGCTGCCCAGATTGCTCAAACTCATTAACATGATTCCCTGGAAGAGCCGCTACTCAGCCACCGCCATCTTTACCATCATCATGCTGGTCGACGGCGTCATGACGCTGCAATCGCTCGACTACTGGTATCAACGCGTCAACGGCACGGCCAACGATATTCCCGTTGCGCAGTTCTACGGCACGTACTTCGATAATGAGTACATGGAAAATCGCTTCCAGAGCATGACCATGAGCCCCAAGGACGCCACGCGCGTATAGCGCAGGCGCTGGTGCAAGTCGGTTCCAACGAACAAGTAAGCCCGCTGGCAGTTCAGCCTAACTGCCAGCGGGCTTTTGCTACAGATGGGCTCATGTTGATTGCAAAGCCCTATGCCTCGCACTCGACCTCGTTCACGCATTCATTCTTGATGGTGCCGACAAGCGCCTGCAGGGCATCGACTACGTGTGGACGAATATCTCCGCCAATGAGCACGAGCATGATGTCATCGCCCACGGAAAGCTCGCCGCTTGCCAGCCACACGCGCACATAGCCAATACCTGGCATCGCGCGCGTGGCGTCGATAGCAGACCGCACCTTTTCGGCATCGTAGTCAAAGACCATGCCGCCCACCTTGTGACCCGGGGCCACGCCATCGGTCTCGACTCCGCGCGCCTCGGCCTTGGGCGTCGCGCGCACCACGCCGTTATGCGTCAGATACATACCGCACGCCGGCGCCGAACCGTCGGCCTTGGCCTCGCGCAGCCAAACATCAATCGAAGGCATCGTTTTGCCATTCTCGAGCATCATTTCCCCTTTTTTGTCTCTTATGCCGTCGGGCGACGACTCGCCCTTCAGTGCCTCCGCTGCCTGCAATGCAACCATTAGTTCTCAACGGGGGTAAGAATCATCACGGCACGCTTGTTCCTTAGCGCCGAAGGCGAACACGTGATGAGCGTGAGCACCTTATCAGCCTTGGCGGCACGGCTCTCGGCGTCGCTCGCCACGGCGGAGGCGCCGTCAATCATCTCGGAAAGATAGGCCTTCAGGCCATCCTTGTCATCGAAATTGGGAGTACGCGCTTTTCGGTACGAGTCCTCGACCACCTTAGTTAGCAGAGGCTTAAATTTATAGGCACCGTCGCGTGTGACGTAAAAGGCATATTCGATACCGTCGAAAACCGACTGGTCGGCGCTGTCGGCAATGAAATGGAACATCGAGTTATCCCTCATGTGATGGCCGTAGAGTGTAGTCTGCTGGTCCACCATACCGGGGGCCGCGTCATCGCAGTCAAGGAAAATAGAGCCCACGGGATTTGCCGTGCCGTCAAAGAGCGTGCTCAGGTACTTGGTGTTGTTATCCGTCTGCACCACCGGATAGTTGATAGCGGTACCGGGTACATATATCCAACCGACGACATCGGGGTTGGTTTGGGCTAGCGTGGCAAAATCAACAATGGGCGCCCCGCTCGCGTCGCTATCGCTCACAGACTTTTTCTCAACCTTTTGATACGAATCGCTTGCTTCCTTGTAGCCCAATTGCGCCTTGATATAGATGCCGGCGGCGGCAGCGATCAGGCACACACCGATCACAATAAGAAGTCTCGCGAAAATCGAACGGCCCTTTTTGCGCTTAGGAGCAGAACTATCCGCCGAGCCGCCGAGCCCGGGCGAAGGAGAACGATGGGCCTGCGATTGCTCCCCGTAACTGGAGGGGCGGCAGGTCGGCAAAGCACCCTGAACGCGCTGGTTCGACGGCGCCACCGGCTGCGGAGCCCGAACGTGCCTCGCGACATGGGCGGGCTGCGGCGGACGGACGGGCTGCGAAGAGGACGTCCGCCCCGGCTGCACCGGGCGCGGCGCACCTGGATTCGCAGGATCGGGAATCTGGGACAGTTTAAAACGTTTTCCCTGATAATTGGACATGTTTCTCCTCTATTGCAGATAAGGTGGCAAGCCGCTTAGGCGTCGGCCATCTCCTGCTTCATCTTCTCGATAACCTTGCGGTACTCGGGGTCGCAAGCACCCAGAATCTGCGTGGCATAGATGGCGGCGTTCTTGGCGCCGTTGATGGCAACGCAGGCCACGGGCACGCCCGAAGGCATCTGCACCATCGACAGCAGAGAATCCATACCGCCCAGGTCACTCGTCTTCATGGGCACGCCGATAACCGGCAGCGGCGTAAAGGCAGCCACGACACCACCCAGGTGAGCGGCCTTGCCGGCGGCAGCGATAATCACTTTGATACCGCGATCGGCAGCAGTCGAAGCCCACTCGTGGACCTTTGCCGGCGTGCGGTGCGCGCTCGCAATGACGAGCTCATAGGGCACACCGAGCGCCTCGAGCTCGGCGGTGCAGCCTTCCATAACGCCCAGATCGGACTTGGAACCCATGATGATCCCGACGACCGGTTTTTGATCTGCCATAAACAAAGACCTCCTGTTGAGAGCGGCGACGCGGCGGATCCGCGACCCTTAACTACTGAGAGTAGTATAGCTGCTCCCGTCCCTGCGGTCTTTGTGGTGGCGGCTGAGCCTTTCCCTCGGGAACTGGGCTTCGCGAAGTTTCCCGAGGGAAAGGCTC